>CAZNLA010000044.1:0-18887 GCA_964573385.1 uncultured bacterium | reverse complement strand
ATCACTGTATCATGGTCCTGGTCTATTCCCGCCCAATCGAACATATTCCATGCATGCAGGCTCAACAATCCATTTTTCTCGCAATATTTGTGCGCTCCCTGCATATTTTTTATAACATAAGGATACAATTTACGCAGTCCGTCAATATCACCGGTGGCGAAATAATATTCCCATACATTTATCACCCACATCATGCTCCAGGCGGTCAGCATAATATCCCAACCACTGGGAGTCTGGCAGATAACCATCGGCAAATCTTCCAGTGAATACGCGGTGAGCAACAGACAACGCAAATTTATATCACTGGCGCCAAAGCATATCTGCGCGTACAACGCCTCGTTGCGGGCATCACCAACCCATAAAGTCTGTTCATATAACGGACAGTCGGTGAAGGTGTCTTCCATGCACAACTGCAATGTCCGCACACTGATATCCCATATCTGGTTCATGGCAGCATCGGAACAAAGGAATTGCCCATGTTTCTGTACCGGGTATGTTGCCTGCAACATGCGGATTGCGCGGATTGCCACCGGTGCTGTCATGTTGCGCAAAGTCAGGTAAATATATCGTCCACCGCGTCTTTTCATAGACACAAAGTGGTTTTTGCCATCACGGGTTATATAGCGGAAACCGTTACGGTTGCCACCGGTATGCTGTGGTCGGTCATTTACAATATATTCCACCAGATGACAATCAACAATTGTGCCGGCAACTGTATCTAATTCAAATTCCACCCATCCCACTGTCTCCCGACCCAAATCAAGGCAAATTTCAATATCACCATTTCGCGATGGCGTAATAACGGTTCGTTCTGAATTATCAGACAGCATGCCGGATGCGTTTTGTATATCGATTGTTTGTTTAACCTGACGGGTGCGAAACGGGGTATATGAATCCGCCAACAACATATTCACCGCAGCAATGGTCTCTATACTGCATAACTTCGTCATTTCAACTGCAGTCGCTGAATTAATAAACTCGGAGATCTTATTAATTATTTCCGGCATCACATTATCATGCGTGGTATGGTTTTTGTTGCTGGTATCTTCCAATGGGAAAAACGGTCCGATCCACCCCCACGGGTTATCCGCATTTTTTTCAGTTGGATTTGGATGTCGCAGAGTTATATCCTGCCAGGTATAAAAACCCAGGCTCATCTCATATGCATGACCATATTCAGGAATAAAAGCGAGACAAAGCAAATTTTCACCCGCCTGTAAATGAAGGACATTATCTGTCACTTCAATACCACGACAAAATATCTTCATCCCTCCCTGGGCAAATAACTCGATATCCTGTGGACTGGTAGTAATCATCACAGTGCTGGCAACACCCGCCATCCTGACAATATTTGCGCTCCGGTCATTCGGATAACACAGTTTTTTAAGGTTGAATACCACATTATTCGCAATATCAGTAACAACTGACGTCTGTATCACCCTTTCCGGATATATCGGTTCGCGGGTGAGAAAATGCACATCACGCGGGTGCAAATCTCCCCAGGGACCGGAATCCGCATGGTGCCATTCACGCGCTAAAGGCCATCCACTGTCATTATACTCAGCAGTTTCAGTTTCACCCAATCCTTTTGTTGCGTCATACCATTCGGTATGCTCCATCTGTATGCTCACCCGCGCGGTATCTGTTCGCCATCCATCTTCCCGTCGCATTTTCCATGTCGCGTCGGATGATATTATCTGTTTATCGCCATTTTCTGTGGTTACTTCCAACTGTGCCAGCAAACCTGCTTCCTGTGGAATCTGGTGAAAAGTGCTGATGCCGTAATGCAATACCTTCACCACAATTATATTCTGCCCGACCTGCAAATACGGGGTGACATCTATCACATCATACTGGTAATGACGTGGCCAACTGCGGCATGGGCCATCCTCTACCCATTTACCATTTATATACAACCGGTACTGGGTATCAACAGTCAGGTACAACGTTGCCCCAGTAAATTGCGGCAGTATAAAAGCCTTGCGCGCCACCGCCATGGTGTGGTGCGGACGCCGTTCCGACTCATTTAGCCAAATCCACTTCGCGTTCCAGTTCATAATTCTCCCCCGGGTTAATTAATGTCAGGACTTTTACTTTTAAGAGAAATCTATTAAATGGTCGCTTCGACAGGCTCAGCGACCGGTCACTGAGCCTGTCGAAGTGACCTTTATAAAAATTACAAGGTTTTGCAAAACCCGATAATATCTATTTATTTGTAGGGAATGCCGTCCCCGGCATTCCCTACAATTCAGATAGGTTTTGCAATTTCCTGTATATTAATTAATCAAAAAGCCGCAGCGCGGCGAAATATTAATAGCATTCTGACAATTATTAAAATTAAAGCTACAGAGTAGCGATACCATAATGGGACAGACACCATCATGGCTTCGCCACCAGGTGTCAGTCCCGAATTTACAATCTTCCCGTAAGGCATTTATTATTTAAGGAATAATTCTATAACCGGTACGGTAACGTTTGGTTTTTTAATCGGCAATGTTAATGTAAGCAGGTTATTTTTATCGCTGGTGTCGCAATGTGCCTGCCAATCGGCAATTCCCTGCATTTTTATTTCAGAACCATCGTTAAGTAACTGGGCATATTCTACTTTGTCTGCCATTCCTTCTAAATGAAGGTGCACAAATGGCCAGGTAAATATATGCACATATAACCGTTTTTTATCCGGGTTATAAGTTAATCGGCAATCCTGCGGGCATATAAACTCTTCCGGTGCGGCAGTACAACCATAAATTGACTTGTTATGACGTTTCATCCATTCGCCTATTCCCTGCAGGCGATTTAATGCCCGTTCGTCAAACTCGCCACGTGCGGTTGGGCCAACATTTAACAGCAAATTGCCATCTTTACTTACGGAATCAATCAACATTTGCACCAGCATATCAACTGATTTCCAACTTTCTTCATCGCGGTGGTATCCCCATGACCCGCTTAGTGTCTGACATGCTTCCCAAACCACCGGTTTGCCATCAACTGTAACACCGGTACGCGGTTGAAATTGTTCCGGGGTTTTAATATCCCAACCATATGGAATATCCAGACGGTCGTCCAATATAACATCCGGTTGCAATTCGCGAATCATCTTCATCAGGTTGTCACTGTCCCAATCTTCGTGTCCTTTGCCATCATCACCCGGGTAACTAAAGTCAAACCACATGATGTCGATTTTGCCGAAATTCGTCAGTAATTCACGCACCTGTGAATGCAGGTAAGCGGTATATTTCTTAATATCGCGACCTTCATTCAATTTCTCTTTCTCAGGACTATTGCGTTGCGGATGCATTCTGTCTACAGAATAATCCGGATGATGCCAATCGATGAGAGAATGATACAGGCCAATCTTTAATCCTTCCTTGCGAAACGCTTCAATCATTGGGGTCAGCAAATCGCGACCGGCAGGGGTATTGGTGGCTTTATAATCAGTAACTTCTGAATCCCACAGGCAGAAACCCTCATGATGTTTGGTGGTAATCACGAAATATTTCATACCGGCATTTTTTGCCGCTTTTGCCCAACTTTCCGGGTCATACATATCAGGATCAAAAAACTTGAAATAACGACTGTAATAGTTATCGTCTAACTGTTCAATGTTTTTCAACCATTCGTGACGCGCACCCATGGCATATAATCCCCAGTGAATGAACATGCCAAAACGATCACGCACAAACCACGCGGTATCGCCATGCATTTCTTTAAAATCGATATCATTTGACATCTTAACACCTCTGTTTTTTTGTATACTATATTACCATTTTCATTTTTATGCTATATAAAATTGCTGTTATTCCGTGTATTATACACTCATCCATATATACATAAATGCCATCATTATTTTTCTAATGTAATTGCAAAAACTGCTGCTCTGTTATCCGCAAGTGGAGTTAACTTTATTGCATCTATCGCGGCATCCGGCAGTTTAAAATTAAACACCTCGCATAAACCATAATAGTCATTTGGTGAAAGTGTGTAACGGACGCGGTTTTTATCGGTGTATTTGTACCCACCACCGGCCCATATATGTTCGCCTAATGGTGCCCACCAGTCGCACAGGTGGGTAATTAATAACAATTCTTCACTGAAAATCACCTTGCCATTACTTAATACTTCTATCAATATCCCCGGTTCCCGCTTTTCATCTACCGGTTTGGGACAGGTTATTATAATATGCATATCTTTTATTTTTCCAGATGGTATACAAATAACCGTTTCTGTACCAATTTCACCCAGATTAAGTTGGGTATTTTCTATATCCGCAAAATTAAATGGCACATCGTTAATTATTCTGTTACCAATTGGCACCCCGCATACATCCAGCGAATTACAGTTAAAATAAGCAGACAAATCAATGGGGATAAAATTATCATTAATCTCAATCTCCGCAGATTGTTGATAACTGGCGATTGCATCATCAAATACTTTTAATGAAACTTCGATATTTTCTTTTTTATTATTCCGCAACCATACATTTTTATAATTTGCCCGGCTTTCTGACATTGTATCTATAACGACATTTACATCTTTTTCATCCCCTGCCGCAAATAATATTCTTTTTATCACGGCCATCATTCGTTGTAATGCCACCATAAAATGATCAAAATGCTTATTCTCGCGTATTGCGGCGTTTTTACATTCATCAACAACTTTCATTGCGGACAATAATAATGGTTCGTCATGTTTGGCTTTCACAATCAATTCCGGTATTGCTTTTACTGTGCGGGAATATGCTGACGCGTTTAACCGGTGCATTTTCCAGTATTCACCGGGCCTTAATTGCAGGTTTGCTGCCAGGTTAATTACTTCATCAAACGCGGGTAATGCTGTGCCATAAAAAATATTGCGGAATCTTTCCTCAAAATCACCCGGGGTATTTATGCCACTCCAGGTGCGTTCGCCAAAATACGCGAATAAGTTCCAACACAGAATACGGCTATTTTCATAACCGTTATCACCCCATTGGGTACATGCCAAATAACTGTCTTCCTGATTTTCGTATTCAATGGTCCAAATATCGATATCATGCTTTTTGGCATCTTCGAAATTCGGCATAAACGCGCACCAGTTGTTATAACCACCAAATCCCCAAACTTTTCGTCCCTGCGCTATTAATTCCAACTGGTGGCGTACCGGATTATTCAGGGGACGATAATTCCAGTTGCCGATTAATATCGCCGGGTGTAATTCCTTAACGGTTTCATAACCGAAATGGTTATATATCATGTCAACCCACATCCCCGGGGTTTTGCCATGTTTTACAACTTCTTCCGCGCACCAGTTGGCATGTTTTATGAATGTTTCTTTATCAACTCCCTGGGTTTCATCGAATCCCATGAAGAAATATTTAGATGGAAATAACCGACAAACCTCTGCAATGGCAACTTTCAGAAAATCTCTAACTGCCGGATTATTGGGGTCAAGACTGCTCATTGATTGAAATACTTTTCGTCCCAGATGGTTGAATTCCGGTTGAGCAAGTAAATTTTCCTGATGCCCGATTAATTGGAACGACGGGATGATATCAACGTTATGCTGTTGTCCTTCATATACTATTTCGCTTACTTCTGCCGGCATTAATTTTCCACGACCCGCGCCAATAGTGGGGAAATGTTTAAGATGCAACATATCTTCAATATACAGCATGTATTGATTTATTTTAAATTGTGATAAATGCCGGATAATTGCTTTAAAACCTTCAACAGTGCTCACCTGTTTTCGCGATATATCATCATGGTGCCCACGGTATGTCACCTGCGGCCAATCAACAATATTTACACCGGGCAGAATATTGCCACCATTTAACAACTGTTCAATGGTCACCAGTCCCCAGAAAACCCCGTCAATATCAGCACCGGCCAATATTAATCCCTTATCTGTAATTTTTAAAGCATATCCTTGCTTTTTATCCGGCGCGGAAATATCCTCTGTAACTTCGCCAACAGTAATTTTACAGCATGATTCATTTGAAAGTGACGTTTCGTGCTTTATTTTCAAAGTAACTAATTTGTGGGCAATTGCCGGATTTTTCATTAAAGCAGGGGCAATTATCCACGACGCACTTTTTATATCAAAAGATACATCATCAGAACACGTTAAATTACGTGGAAAAGGGACAAGATTCATAAAACAACCTCAACATTAAAACATTTACCTATTTTTATTCTTGAAATACGCTAAACAGGCAATATACAATAAACCAACGACTACTGCGCCTAAAATTAATTCAATAATTAATTTTATAACACCAACAAACAAACTGAATATTAACGAACCGATAAATATCAGTATACATATAGCAGCAAGCAGTATAAATAATTGCCCAATCTTTTTTAATAACTGTTTGTCCATGATAAAGTTCTCCCACAACTATTATGACAGGTATATTATCAATTCTCAAGGGAAATTTAAACTATTATATAGATTTTTCAGCGTTAATCAGGGTATAATGATTTTATGAAAAGATTTATTATCATTACATTTTTTTTAATGTCATATTTTATTGGCAATACCCAGGAAGAATCCTGCAAAACATGTGTCATTTATAACACCGCTAGCACCAGTGAAAGAATTGGCGATATTTATAAGCAATTTAATAACAGCAAATTGCAAAATGCCATGGTGACAATATTGCCAGCAGATTTAATAGTATTGGCGGGTAAGATAGAGATTACCGAGAAAATGCTGGATGATGAGACTAAAAAGGATGAGAAAGCATCAGTAGCTTTATTTTATAAATTAGAAAAGCTGACGGTTAAAATGCTGTTACTAAATGAAGCAAAAAGATGGGCAGAAAAAAATAAAAAGAAAATTTCGGAAAATGATGTAGTACAAGCCTTTATAAAATCATTAACCGCAAAAATATCTGTAAATGATACTGAAGGCAAGGCATATTACAACACCCATCTGTCAGAATATAAAGGCATAAAATATATCGCGGTTGCAAAGAAGATAAAACAGGCATTATTAATACAAAAACAAGCCACATTTATAGAAAACTACAAATCAACCCTGGTACAGTCAACATATATCGAAATAAACAAAAATTGGCTGGAAAAGAATATTAAGTAGAGACGCAATATTTTGCGACTATGTATCGTTCCCTGCGAAATCGCGGAATCTGTTCACTTTGTTACATCGGAAAATCCTTTGGTAATGGTAAATGTGGCACCGGATGTCCCTTTGCTTTTTCTGTGTCATAATGCAAGTGTCCGACGCGGCCATTTGCGGGGGTGGCATCCTCAAACCAGAAAGCTTCAATATCTTCATATACCTCAATAAAGTCATGCTCATCACCACTTTTAGTGCATACTATATCACCGGGTTTAACATAAAAAGTCTCGCCTTCTGTCATTACTTTTGCCTTGCCTTTAAAAATCATCCAATACTCATCATAATCATGATAATGACAATCAGACCGGCCATTTACAGTTGTAACGCGAAAAACTCCGGCGCTGGTTACATGGCACCATTCAGGACGATTGCCGGCTTTTAATTTATTTTCACTGGTTCTGATAACTGGCATATTATCTCCTTACCAATATTTAATACTATTCAGGCAGTTGCCTGTATTACTTTCCAAATGTCATTTTACCATATTCCAATGTGCTAAAAAAACTTAACTGAGATCCACTCCAGCGCATTTGTGTCAATTCTGACCAGTCCTCAAACCTGTCCACATCGTCAACGGTAATGTCTATGCCATATACAGCATCCGGGGTAATAACACCACCGGGGAATTGTGCTGCCGGCACTGACATTTCAATGATATAACCGGTATTGGTGAGGGATGACGAGGCTTTTACTCCGGTCAACATGGCAGCATCGCCGGAACCTTTGCTTACCCAGGTGGTTGGTGATTGGGTGGTTGCCGGAGCCAGCAGGTACTGTACTACATGGGGGTATTGATTTGCCAGGAAATTCGGTGCTTTTATTCCGTATTTCGCTTTCTCTTCCGGCGAACGCAAATCTACGCAAAGTTCAATGCTATCGCGAATGATGCTGGTCGAGGTAGCATTATTCACCACCATTGGCGTATCAACTGCAATAGCGAAATACCAGGCGGTTTCGTCATAACAGGTATATGCCTTCGCCGAGTGCCGGTCTTGTTTCCATTTAATTACACCACCACATTGCTGTTCGCGTTTATCAATTAAAATAGGCGCATTTAAAGTCCAATCGTTAAGTTTACCATCAATTATTATTGGTTTTGCTATTTTCGCCACTGTAATAGCATCTGGCTGGAACTTTGTTATGGTAACTTTTAACGGATCTGGCAAGGCGACTGTGAATGTTTTTCCTATTAAAGTTTCTGGATTAGGATAATCAGCCGATGTCAGTCGAGTCACTGGAATATCTATCGGAATCGGTTTGCCGTCAAAGGGGTAATTTAGTGCTTTAAGGATACTTTCCGCAAACATCCAGTAGCCAAATTGATTGGGGTGAACAGCATCGCCAGCATAACGAACACCAGCAGGCAATGTAGGACGAACCGCTTTAAATGTTTCATAACAGGGGATATATAAGCAATCATATTTTTTTGCCAATGCCTGTATTCCGGCGATGTATGCTTCCTCTTTCGCCGTATCTTTGTTTTCCCGGTCAAAATAGATATAGGACATAATTCCAATCTTCGCTTTGGTATCGCGATAAATGCGGTTAATCATAGCATCGTAATTGGTCAGATATTCTTCAACGGTAAATCGTCCCAGATCATTAACACCCAGATTTATTAAAACCCAATCCGGATTCCAGGCATAAACCTGTTTTTCCAGACGATTAAGTGAACCGCGCACAGTATCACCCGATGCCCCCGCGGATACAAACCGTATTTGCCGTTCAGGAAATTTTGCGTCCACAAAATCCTGTACCAATTGCGTATATCTGCCATCCGCGGTGATGCTGTCACCCAATACAACAACGGTATCGCGCGTATTAAGTAAAAACGGCGGAGTTTTCTTCGCAAAGATGCTGGTTGATAACAGTATCAAACCGAATAATAATCCGATAACCAGGTTAAATCGATTCATAATATTTCTCCTTTTTTATCTCACGCAAACGTGAATATTAACTTATACATGACTTATGCGATACATGCGGATACATATAACGCACAAGTCTACTTTTCACACTCTTTAAGGAATGCCTTGCCAGTTGGCGTTATACGATACTTTTGCTTTGAACTGCGGGGTTTATCAGGAATAGTAAGCTCTAATAACCCATCCGATAAAAGCTGGTTGAGATATTCCTTACGAAAATATTCCCGATCTTTAATTTCCGCAACCATTTGTAACTCATCCCGTGTTCTACCTTCTGACTCAGCATATTTTAATATATCCAACACTTGCGTGGTACTTGCATGGTACTTGCATGGTACTTGCGGGGTACTTGCGGGGTACTTGCGGGGTACTTGCGGGGTAGTTGCGGGGTAGTTATTAGATTCATCAACTTGCTTATGCTCTTTATCATATTTGTAATCAGTTACTGATAAATTGATAATTTCATCTAAAATATTACTACCTGCAACAGTTGTTTTGTATCGTTGTTTTGGGCTATTTGGTTTATCCGGGATAGTAAGTTCTAAGAATCCGTCTAAAAGTAGCGGAGTAAGATATTCTTTACGAAAATATTCTCTATCTTTAATTTCAGCTGTCATTTGTAATTCTTCCCGTGTTCTTCCTATTAATTCAGCATATTTTAATATAGCCAATACTTGCGGGGTACTTGCGGGGTACTTGCGGGGTACTTGCGGGGTACTTGCGTTGTTAATATGAACTTTATCATCTTCAATTTTAGAAACGACTGGTTTAAATACCGCTGTAAAAAAACCGTCTGCAGTGAAGTTCGGTTCGGGATATCCCTGGTCTCTGGCACCATCACGCATCCGACGAATGCCGGTTCCAGCTTTTTCGATAAAAGAAATGCGGTGCAACAAATCAGCAATTAATGGATTGCGACGGACGCTTTTAGTGCCAAGGTCTTCGATATGCATCCCTTTGGCCAAACCACCGGGACTGGAAACTTCAATACGGTCATCAAATATTTCTATAAATACATTAGCACCATCCATGAACCAGTCACGGTGCATTACAGAATTAGTGATGGCTTCACGTAAGGCAGGCATAGGATACTGAGTTATTTCTTCGCGTTGCAGCTTTTCTATTTTATATGCAGTGCGGGTATTGCGTTCTATAAAGCGCAGACTATCTTCAATGTCAGCAACAATCCCGCCATCAAAATCTTTACGGTCTAATACATGCACTTTGCTCGTACCTTTGAACAACAGGCAGGTGACATAGGCCTGATTAAAAAATCTCCTGGGTTCTTTAGCAAAAAATAATACTCCGGCATTACGAAACAATAATTTGCCTCCCGAATGTTCTGCAGCCTCAATGTTAACCAGAATATCTTCGACAGAACTGCCGTGAGAAATGGTGCTCTTTTGTAGCCAATTGTTAAATTTATCAGAATCAAAGTCATTGGGATATCGAAAACGCGGACAAATAGACAAATCAAAACGAATAGCACCAACCTGTTGAAAAAGGTCACGAATTTCTTCACGAGAAAGCTTTTGAGAAACAGCCCCCAGTCGCCAAAAAA
The DNA here is from genome assembly GCA_964573385.1 of uncultured bacterium. Lineage (GTDB taxonomy): Bacteria > Armatimonadota > Hebobacteria > CAIYQO01 > CAIYQO01 > JBAXQQ01. The sequence goes on along the minus strand of CAZNLA010000044.1, from coordinate 8,282 downwards.
ATCCATCACTACACTGCACCGGCTTAGCATCACTTTCGCGAACAGTAACCACAGTTACTTCACCGATATGTTGCAACACGATTTTCACCGGAGGGTCGCAGTTGCGGGCAATATCTTGGATTCGTGCACGCAACTCATTAGTATCAGCAATTCCTTTTATAGTTCCATCATCGCGAACACCTAATAGAATCTTACCACCTGCCGTATTAGCAAAAGCCACTAATTCGCGGGCAAACGAAGAAGATAGGCTCTCTTTATATTCCAGCATAACGCCTTCGCCTTCCTGAATCAATATATCAAGATCACTAATTTTCATTTTTTTCTTCCTTATCAATAGACATGCCCGCAAATAATGAGTTAGAAGATTTTAAGGCTATTATGCTGTCAGACAATGCTTTTTATACAGATTATCAAATAAGATAAATGCGAAAAGCACAACGATGTATAGCGGTAAAAGATTCCATCTGCTATTACCGGGCAAGTCTAATAAAGTAACCAGTGAATATCATGTATTATATTACCACTGTACAGCAAAGATTATCAAATAACTGCCACTCCCAAAGCTACCTCTTGTCCTAACAATTCACCTTCAATCGAACTTTCTGGTCCAAACCACTTAATCTTCCGTCCATCTTCCATCGTAATCTTCAACGGTTGCGGTTCATCTGTTGTATTCCAAACTGCTACGCCAAATTTGTTTTCACTTTTATATGTTTTGGCGAAAAGCGCGGGATTATCGTTTGATATCCCTTCTGTATCAACAAATTTACCTGTCAGGAAAGGGTCGGCGTTGGCTTGCAGAAGGTCGATAAGAGATTTTGCGTAAACGCGGAACTCTGCCGGCAAACTGCTAATTGGTTCGTGCTGCCATTTCACCGCAAAGAAAAACCGGAAACCCATCACCAATGCAAACCGTAACCGTTCGTATTCCGGGCCATTAAGGTATTGGGTGGTGATTATATATTCCGGGAAGGTGTAGCGAAACATTTCCCCGAAATTTTTCCCGCCAAAATGCACCCCGAATCCGAATGGGATGGTGAAATCAAAGGGTTGCAAACCGGCATCATTGATATATTCACTTGCCATTGCCACTTCCGGATTCTTTTGTTGCGCCAATTCGCGGCACGCCAACCCTAATTTCACCCGGTCGGCATATGATTCTCCCGGTCGGGTATGAGGGTGCGATTCGTCGTAACATAAATAACCGGGATAACCCGCCAGACGGTCCAGGTATACACAGTCTGCACCCAAATCCAACGCGTATTGCGTTTTCTGCAGCATAACCTGCTGCCATTCGGGACAGGCCAAACAGGCATTGTATAATTTATGCTGGGATGATAATGGCAATAAGGTACTCGGTCCCGGCCAACTGAAGGTATCCGCCAATGGGTCGCCATACGGGTCGCGTTGCATGGTCGCCTCGCCATGTTCCGCAAAATAACGCGAATTACTGCTCATTTGCACCGCCTGCAGGTATATCATCATCCTGCCACCGTTATCCTGTACTGACTTAATATTTCTTTCTAAACCTTCCCATCCACCCATTGCCGGATCAACTTCATAATCCGGATAGGCGTTATCGTGGCCACCCGGATGCCACCCGGTGATTTTAATCAGATTGATGCCAATCTCTGCCGCCGCCTGGTGCAATGCCGGAATGTCATCATAATCATATACAATTTTGCCGTATTGCTCGCGCAGAATAGTATCCTGCAATCCGGTCATTTTTTGCACCCAATCCGGCGGGACAGAAGGGGTTATCCAGGTATCGGTCCAACTGCGGTAACGTTTTGCGCCGGTATGCCAGTCGCCGATATGTGGGGATATCACCACCGGTGCCGATTTCCACGTACCCAAAGATTGCCCGGGATATTTTATAAAGCAAAACAACAGTGAATCATCAACGGCAGTTGCGCCAAAGTTACGTTCCGCGTTAATACAGATGGTTTGCAAACTGGAATCTTCAGAACAAAGGTATAACCCCTCACTGTCTCCGTAAAGTCCCATCCACTGCATTGATGCCTTGCCCGGGTATAGTTCGCGTTGGTGGGCATTGCTGACGCCAAAACGGAATATTTGTCCGCGATCACCCAGGTTTGCCACCGGGTCAACCATCCGCATTCCACAATCCTGGGGGTAATAAAGTGCCCAGTCTGCCGGTGGTCGCACCCCATTAATCATCGGCGCCCAAACTTCCTGAACTTTTATTCCAACATTATTATTTTCTATTTCTGCCGTCCATCGCAAGGTATCAACATCCAACACTACACTCAACCGCAATGCCACATCCACCGTTTTGGTGCCGGCATATGAAGGATACGACATCCGTGGCACCGTAAGGGTAATTCGTTCACCATCAGAAGTAACCACACATGCCTGATTCCCCGGCATCACCGCGTTAACCAGCGATTCCTCATCCGACAGCACCACCCGCCACAAATCCATCCCCGGTCTGGCAATATGATTCGTCCCGGTGGTAAGACAAGTAAGTTCAACCAGAGTGCCATCAGCACTCATCACCAGACGAAGGTGGTTATTTTGTAATATATATTGTTTCATGCAGTGCCTGCTTTTTTATTTGATTTCAGGACTTTCGCTTAAGGTCACTTCAACAAGCTCAGTGACCGGTCGCTGAGCTTGTTGAAGTGACCATTTTCAAGCAGATTTTTCTTTCAAAGCGAAAGTCCTGTGATTAATTAAGTTGTTCAACAGCTATAACCACAGAAATCGACCGCAATGGTATGAAGTCGATTTCTGCTAAGATATTATATTCCATTTTCAGCTTTTTTAATAACAAAACCTGAAAAAATCTGTTTTTCCTATGAGGTGAGATTGGCTGATTAGCAATCTACAGAGAGATTTTCACTCTTCACCCATCACTCTTCATCCTTCACCTAGCCGGGCTGCAACCCTGTTCCACACAGTGACCAATTTTGAAAAGTCACAATATATTGCACCCAAATAATTTTTAATTTTGCACTTTTAATTTTTAATTTATTTCACTCTTCACACTTCAAATACACATGCATCTTCTTCAATCCAACCTTACCTGCCGGTAATTCTTCACCGGTGGTCATATCTTTTATGCTGCCATCTGCGGTGTATTCGAAATCTTCAAATACCCATAGTACCTGTTTGCCACCACCGATATACTGTACAGCTTTTTCGCCGGGTAAAATGGTGCGTTTCAGCATATACTGGTCAACTTCATTATAAATATGAACCAGTTGGAAATGCCAGGGGTTGGGTTTGTCTTTATCGTTGTCACCGCCATAATAGTTAAAGCACAGAGCATCCTGATCGATGTTCCAGTTAATGGTATACATCATCCGGTATGCCATACCTTTGAAAAATATCTCTTCCGGGTCTACATTCATTGCGCGCAGACCTTTGGCATTCATACCGCAGATACAGTCCGACCAGATAGATAACGAACTCAGACGCGCGGTGATATCCGGACCATGCCGGTGAATGCCAAATACGCCAAGGTCTTCATTGTCGTAAACATAACCAATATCCTGCATCTCTTTCATTAAAATCAGATGAGCACGAAATTGTGATAAAATCTCTTTTGGCGATTCTATGGCAGGCCGGTAATGTCCCAACAGATGAGTCTGGTCGGCGGTACCACCGGCAGTTTCCGCATCTGCTTTTTGTACAAAGTGGAATTTATCACTGGATAAATTGAACGAACTATCAAGGAAAATTCCGTCCAGTCCTACTTCGTCATGTGCCTCTTTCCACCGTTTCAACCAGTATTTTCTAACCGCTTCTTCGCGCAGGTTAAGCACAGCAAACTCTGGTGTATAATGGTCAGCCTCAATGGCGTTTGACGGGTTTCGGACAAACGCGCCTGGTATTCCATTTAACGCTTCCATTATAGAACCTTCATGAGGGAGAAAATCAACGCGACCAAGTCTACCGTTTTTCTGGTTAAATCTGACTGTCAGTGTTGATATCGATGTGTTCGCCCACATTTCAACATTTATCCCGGCAGCATAGGCATCTTTGCAAAACGCGGTCAGTTTTTCTTTACCCACGGTTTCCGCTACTTTATAATCTACGGTACAGCACATATTGCTGACACCCCATACATTCATGTTGTTTTCAAAATGACTAGCCATGCCGATGGTTTTCACGCCAACTTCAACTAATTTTGGCAGTCCACTTTTGCGGTAATATTCCATATCAGCATTACCCCACTCCTCTATCTGTCCGTAGGTGCTAATGCGTTCGCGGCGCATATTTATCTGACTATGCAATGTTTCGTGCACCAGTTCTTTTATTGATTCATAAATATTTGCCCGTCCTACTTTATCCTGTTGTCCCGGGGTAAACAATACTTCTACCGGAGAAGTGACGAAATTGTTTAATAAATCGCCGCAATGCTCATGAAGATGCACTATCTCATCTTTACCCCGTTGTTTTTCAAATAACGACCGGATATGTGCCACCTCGGTTGCCCATGTAACCAGGGTTCCCTGTTCTGCGGATACAAAAGAAAATCCCTGCAATTCTGTCTGTAAAGGTAAAAACTGGAAAATACTGGGGTTGGTGCAATTGGGCAGATACCATTCAGTGGAATGGAACTGGTCAACAGAAGTTATTGGCACAATTGTCGGGGTAAAACAGTTGCGCATCCAGAATTCGTTGCCCACTGCCTTCCCGCCAACTTCCCAGGTACCGCGATCCAGAATGCGGTAAACAGGAATTGACGCACTGGAATAATGATACTGGTAACTGAAACCGGTGAAAGTATTACCATCGATTTGTCGGGTAACAGGATGAATAATCAACTTTAACACAGTATCATCTGCCGCCAGAGGTGTTTCCGTCCAATCCGCAGTATTGTATCTGTTACGAACGGTATGAACCATCCAATCCATAATTCCACCTTTTGCAGATTCCATACTGAATGTCATTTCAAAACCATCGTTTTTCTTAACGACATTTTCCAACCGGTAATTACCCAGGGTAATACCATCCGGATTGCGAATCTCGACAAACATCGGTCGCCGACCACTGCGCAACACAGTATCACCAATTGTCACCTTGCCCAAACCGGCAAAATGCTCCGCACCCAACAATTGAATATGCACACCGTTGGAAAGGGTTAACCCATCAACTATTTCTTTCATTATTTATCTCCAAATTATTGCCTGACTTAATGATACAATTGTGACTTATTCACACGAGGGTTGTCAATATTTAATTGCAAAGGCAAGTGGCATATTACAAAACCATGAAAACTATTTTTAAATGTTTTTGGTTGCAGATTTGTGGTAGGCGAAAACCACCCCGACTTTCGGCCACCCCTTCTTGCCAAGGAGGGGAATTTAAAATGAAGGTTTTGATTATTATTACAGATATTATATTGTCAGCAATTGAGTAGTTGAGTTAATTTCATAGGCTAAATAAAGTTGAATAATTAAATCTATTTCATGCAACTTCTATCGATTTTTAAATAATTTCTCTTTAAAAGTAACTGTCCTGTCAAAATAAAAAAATAGGGATGATTTTATCAATCATCCCTATCACATTCTATCTATTTACAAAAACCTTAATTAACTTGTTTTAATGCCAGTGTCACATCTAATACTTTATCACTACCCGCCACCAGGGTTACAGGATTAACGGAAATTACATAACCGGGGGCAGATACGTTTATCTTTGTTACCCATGCCGGCACTGACAAACTATATTTTCCATTAACATCAGTCTTTGTTACCCAGTTGTTAGCAGGTGGTAATGGTTCCATAAATCTGTTCGTAGTGGTGTCGTTTGATGTTATGTAATATAAATCGGCAGCACTGACAACAGCGCCAACGATTGGTTTTTTATTCGAATCGGTGACAGTGCCATATACAGTAGTCGGTAGTGGCAATTTTTTCAGAATAAAATCTGCTCTGGCGGGAAGCAGGTCAGTTACTGTAACGGTGAGATAAGAAATTTCATACCCTGGTACCATACAGGTCAGGGTTAATTCGCCAAGTGGCAAATCCTCAAATGTAAACTTCCCTTCCGCGTCTGTTTTTGTTTCACCCGGTGCGGTTATATTAGGCGCAATTGAACTGCCGGGTAAATGTACAGGTGCGGTACCGGCAAGGTCCAATGTATAATAAATGCCGCCACGCCTTACCACTGCATTTGGTATAGGAATATTGACACTATCTTTCACCGTGCCGACAATTTTCCCAAATTTTAATGCTTTCAGAATAATTTCTAAAGATACCGGTGTATCCGCGGTTACATCAACTGTTTGCTGTAACGTTTGGAATCCTTCTTTCTTTACATACAGAGTTACTTTTCCCGGCAAAGTTTTAATTGAAAATTTGCCTTCGCTGTCAGTAATAGTAGCGCGTGATTCCGGTTGTCCCAGATTAGTAATAGCCGCATCATTACTGCCACTGGCATCGGCATAAAGTGTCGGATAATCAGCAAAAATCTTTACCTCTGCTATTCCAACACCACCAACAGTTTTCACCACGCCGGTAATTGTCCCAACCTGCAACGGTACCATCGCAAAGTCTATAACCTGTGGTGATGTATTCGCGGTGATTGTTTTTTCCTGCGGAGTGTAACCGATAGCATTTACTGCTATGCCGGATACTGCCGGTGAAATTACTTTATATTTGCCACTTTCATCGGTTATCGCGTAAATAACCATACTATCACCATCAAGGTTGCCGGTGGCATTCGGTTTAATCACCAAACCATCACCACTGGCTGTTTTCATTTCGTATGTCTGTCTGTTACGTTTCATGGTTTGCCGTCGTACTGTAATCGGTTGGCTTAATATACAACGCACACCTGCTTTGGCAATGGGTTTATTGGATGTGCTATCTGTAACAGTACCGGTTATTTCAATGCCATTAATCTTTTTCAATGTCAGGGTGAAATCCTGTACTATACCACCATTAGCGGTGATAACCACGGTAACGGCAGCACCTTTAACATCCATACCCGGCGATACTGCTTTCGCGCGGTAACTGCCGGCAGGAATATTTTCTATTACGTAACTACCGGTTTCATTGGTATATGCTATCAATTCCCGTGGACATTCCTGAATTGAATCTATATTACCGGTTACCGGGTCAATCTTTACCGGCCTATTTGAATCTGCTGCTACCTGGTATAACATTGCAGGTAAAGGCTGATTCAGACTATCTTCATCAGATGTCTCCACCGGACGCAAACGAACCAGTGCGCCTGCAAGTGGGGTAACAGTGCCATCACTTTCCAGACTTACAGTTCCCTTTAAAGTACCTGTATCAGATGTGGTAATGGCAGCCTTATTTAACGCTATTGAACATGTTGAAACTGTCTGCGCTACAACATCAACAATCATAGAGGCAGATGTGTAACCACGGACAGCAATATTTACAACATAACTACCGGGTAATATACCGCGTAAGGTATAACCACCATCCGGACCGGTTCTTTTTACACGTACCGGGTGTGGCATGGCATTAGATGTCGCGGTAGTGGTGGCAATTGCTTCAGTTACAGTAACAACCGCTTCCGCTATCGGTTTAGTTGTATCCGCGTCTGTTATAACGCCGGAAATTTTACCGGCATCCAGCACTGCAACTTCGCCCATTTCTGTAATTTCTTTTGACCCTACCTGAACAACAATAGCCTTGCCATACTTTTCATTTTCAATATTCAAGGTTTTTAACCCGGCAGGAACACCATTTAAAACAAACTCTTTACCGGGTTCAACTGTAGTGGTTATGTCAGTACCATCCACCTGAACAGTCAATGTTTCGGTACCCCGGGTCTGTGCCAGTGGCAAATTACTCAATGTACCACGAATAGTACCACCATCTACCACCACAGAACTGGACGTATTTGATGACCCCCCACCGCAACCGGCAATCAAAATTGCCACTACAACTGCAATCAGCAGTAAGTAACTCCTCATTTTTTACCTCCTCAGACATTCTATTAATATGATGTTCCATATCTGACACCATTTTAATTGCTTTTTAAAAAATAATTGTATATTATTTTAATTAATTACTATACTTTATTTTTAACATGGAGTTTCTGGATTCTTTAAAGCAATATTTTGTACATAAAATTATCACATATAAAACCAACTTATAATAAATCAATGAAATATTACCTTCATTATTTATATTTTACCATATTATTATCACAAATATATCACAGAAAGGTAACAAAATAGTTACAAAATATTAAAAGTTTGTCACTACTTATTCAAGACAGGACTTTCGCTTAAGGTCACTTCGACAGGCTCAGTGACCGGTCGCTGAGCC
>CAZNLA010000043.1:1193-18982 GCA_964573385.1 uncultured bacterium | reverse complement strand
ACTTCGACAGGCTCAGTGACCGGTCGCTGAGCCTGTCGAAGCGACCATTTTTAAGAATCTTTCCCCGTGGAAGCGAAAGTCATGTGAAATTATCTTACTATTGCTCCTTTTCATAAATGTATACTACACTACCTTCAGCAGAATTGATGTTTACATGAAAAGCGGTGGCTAATTCGGCACCTTTTATTTTATTAACAATACCGGTATCTATATTAGTCACTTTGTAACTGGCTGTCAGGTCGATGTCGCAGAGTTTAATTACTGCGTCGGTGAAGGGTGAGTTTTCGCGACGGAAAAATATTGCGAATCCTTTACCCAGTTCCGGTCGGTTGAATTGCCACCCGCACCAATGTGATGTATCCTGGTTTATGGGCAATAACGGGTAATAATCTCCCTGATAATATGGCCGCAAAGATTTCACTTCATCTGTCATTTTCTTCGCCTGTTCAACTGTAAAATCACCCTTTGTCATATCCATACAAAAACTGGTTCCGGCGGTAGCAACACTGCGAAAATGGTACGGGTTAACACTCCATACACCGGCAGCATGCATAGGTACATATATATTCAATCCGGCAGCCTGTGTCTGGTCCCAGGTAGACTTTTCACCATAACACTGGCTGTCGCTATGCCATAATGGGTAACTGCGACTGAGCATTTCAAAGTCTATTCGTCGTCCGCCACTGGCGCAGTTATCAATAGTCAAATCGGGGTGTTTCATCAGCAATTCATCCCACATGGCATAAAGTCCCGTTATGTATTTATTCTCGCTGATTCCCTGACGGTCTGCCGTGTCTGCCATCTTCCAAAATCGCAATGGGTCAATATTAAAATCGTTTCGATAAACGTCAATTCCCCAATCGGTGATACACTGGTTCAGCATATCGGTAAGCCAACGCCGTGCATCCGGGTCACCCATATTAAACAGCCCGTCACCACCTCCCTGACGCAGTACCCACGCCGCATGTTCGCGCATTATTTTGCTATTCGGGTTCACCCGTTCCGGCTCAAACCATAAAACAAATTTCATCCCCATCCGATGCGCTTCATCTCCAATTGGTTTCAATCCATCAGGAAAACCATCCTTTCGTGGGGTCCAATTACCGGCACCATTCGGCCAACCACCTTCAAACCATCCCGCGTCAAGCCAATATCCTTCTAAACCTGACTTTTTCATGGGAATCATCGCGGCAAATTGATTATCTTTGTTTACATTATTCCCTTCGTTATAGGTAAACCATGTATTTGCGGCTAATGGTGGTACCGCTAATTCGCCATTGCGGCGCAACAAATAATGCGCGATTAACGTACGACGCAGGTAATTTGTTCCCCGCGCCTGTTCATTCCCTTGCCAGGAAACCAGCAAAATGCGCGGGGTGCGGATGCTTTCTCCGGCATGCAATATCATATGGGTGGTTTGCTGACCTGCAGTAAGATGCAGTGTCGTTTTGCTTTCTCTGCGCGTTGTCATCTCCCATTGCCCGGTCCACCCGATTGTTCCGGTTAACCCGCCACCCGGATATTGCAGGTTAAAAAATGGTAATGCGCCATCAGATGAACGACCACCATTGGGTGCCAATTTAATCTCCTGGTTAACATTAATTGGCGAATCAATAGGAATAAAGTCCGACGCGGTTGCGGTGCTGCCATAAGAATGGTGCAGAGTTACCTGACCATCACCAATGCCGGCGCGTAAATCAAGTCCGCGAATTTGCTCAATAATTGGGGTGTCGGTTGTACCGGTGTTTTTAAAGAAAACCACCCATTCTATTGACGGATAATCCAGCGCGCGGGTTATTTGACAGGTTATTTCCAACCCGCTGTCCGGGTCGGTATAGGTAATAATTCCCTGTTCTTTTTTATCGGTAACAGGTAATTTCTTCACACTTTTTTTCCATTGCGGCAGTATTTCAGACGATGACTTGCCATTGTAGATAAAAGAAAATGGTATATCATCAAGTAATCCGTCCTCTGCGACTTTTGGAGAAGCTATCTCATCCAATGGATATATTTTGCCGTCCGCCATTGTGATTTTCGCGTCTCCCCAATCAGACTGGTCCCATCCCGGTCCATCATTACCATCCAGCACCTTCAGTGTAACCTGTTTTGCTCCGGCCAGATCAACATTAACTGCCAACGGCGCGTTGCCACCTTTGCAAATGCCAGAGCGAAAAGATTCTTTTCCATCGGCTTCAACAACAAATACCACACTTCCCTTTTCACCCTTGGTATCATTATTATTATCAATACCCACCTGCGCCGTGAAGGTTTTCGCCGGAGAAGGCAAATCAATACGAATAATACTGACCGCATGCGTTCCCAAACCATGCGCAAATTCAACATTCCCTATTTTCAAATGAGTATCCCATACCGATTTGTTGCGCTTCAACGTATTGTAATCCTGTCGTACCAACGTCATCATTGGCTCCGCTAATTTCACCGGTTTTTCTGTATCATCGGCTATAATTCTGGTATACCACGCCTGCACAACAGATAATTCATCCGCTATACCAACAGCCATTCCCGGTAATACCAGTGCAAACAACGATATGAAAATACAAAAAATAACATGCAAACTTTTCAAAATAAAAACTCCTCAACAAAAACCTGTTAACAAAGATAGTATATCGGATTCCGTTTGACTTGTACCAGTATGACAGAAAAAGAGTCCAATATCTGGAAATATATTCACCGTGAAAGGAACACAAAGAACACAAAAAGTACTTGAAAAATCATCTTTTGTGGTCTATGCGGTCTTTTGTGGTGAATAATTATTGGTTGTGAGTTTCAACAACATTTAAGTAAAACTGTAAAATATTCACTTGTCCACCCACAAACTAGCGTGTATAATCACAATTACTGAAGCATTTACAAAACCCATTGGAACTGACACCGTCATATGGTTTCGCCACATGGTGTCATGTCCATGATTTATAATCAAAATCCTGACATCTTTAAATAAAAGCAGGACTTTCGCTTTCAAAGAGAAATTTGCTTAAAAATGGTCGCTTCGACAGGCTTAGCGACCGGTCACTGAGCCTGTCGAAGTGACCTAAACGAAAGTCCCGTAAAAGGAATAAAAATGAAACATTGTATATTTTTAGTATTAACGGCTGCACTGACATTGTCGATATTCGCGGCGGGTATGCCCACGCCCAAACCGTTGCCTACCCCGCGGATGGAATCGCCATATGCATTTACCGACGGCACGGCGACGGTAATACTGCCGGACGCGTTTGCCGGCAAAGAAATAACATATTCCATAAAAACCATCACAGATGATGGTTGGGGTAAAACCGACGAAGGAAAGATTAAGGCGACTGCCGACGCGAAAATTGCCATTACCCCACTGGTCGAAGGGATACATATTGTCACTTTGCAGTTGGCAAAACCGGCAGAAGTGCGATTTTTAGCTATTTACCCACCGGCAAAAGCATCAGCAACAGAACCTTCCGCAGAAATATATCTTTCAACATATAATAAACTTGCAAAAAAAGAAAAATTTGTGATATTAGTGATGGGCGATTCGGTAACCGATACCGGTGATTATGCCGGCATGCTGGCAATGTTGCTAAAACGGGCAACCGGGAATGATAATATTGAGGTGGTAAAACGCGCTTTTTCCGGTCGTTCTGTTGACGCGACTGTCCGCACCATTGAAAGTGACATTAAAGGCGACCTTGGCATTAAACCAGACCTTGGGTTGATTATGTATGGCCTTAACGACCAAGCAGGCGGTTGTTCACTTGATGGTTTTATAGACCAAAATCGCTGGATTGCTGAAACACTGAAAAATCGCTGTGGCACTGACATGATATTCCTCACCCCTACACCGGATTTATCCCTGGACAAAGACACCACTGTATATGGTGCTTACACCCTGCGTACCTTCGCCTTTGGTGATGCCCTTAAGGTATTGGGTAACGATATGAAGATACCGGTTGCAGATACTTTTCACGCACTCTGGAGTGCAGGTGCACCGTCTATCGACGCGTCAGCACATAAAATTTGGCCGCGATTCCCACTGGGTTACAGCAATCAGTTATCATCTATGCTGGAATCGAATGGCAAAGGTGATGGTATACACCCCGGCGCGTTGGGACATCTTGCCATTGCCTGGGCAGTTTTCAATACCATTATGGGACCACAATCATCGCCGGTCAGTGCAACTGGCGCGGTAGCAATTACAAATAGGACAGATATAAATCAAATACAACCGATATCATTTTCCGCTGTAAGCAGTTGGACGCCAACCGGTATGGTGAGCAATGTTACCATGACCAATAACAGCAAAGAAAAATGCACCGGCAATTTAACGCTATACCCTTTCCCGGATGGTGAAATTGCACCGGTAACACCTATCGCGTATGACCTTGCCCCGTCAGCAACTAAGACATTCACCGTAACATGGCCAAAATTATTAAAACCGGAAGATTTATTAACATATCCATATAACCTGTATTTAACTACAAATCAACCCATTTTCGCGGCATTCGATTCATCCGGTAATAGTGGCTATACCCACATTGTGCGTGCGCCAATGGAGATTAACGCTAATTTCCTGCGGCAACGCATAGAAGTTAAAGGGAATAGCTTTAAAGTTACCCTTAACAATTTAAACAAGAAAAAAACAATCACTGTTAAAATCCCCAAAAAATCTGATATCGGTCGTATACCTTTAGTATACAAAGTAAAAAATAAAAATGTCACCGGGTGGGCAGTCGCAGAGGCTGCATATATACGGTATGGCAAAGCACGTATAGGTGACGCAACTGTTGATGGCGATTTGGCAGAATATAAAGAGAGTAACTGGATAACCATCGGTGACCCGATACAAGCCCGTTGGACTCAGGGGATTCGCGATGGCCGCATAAACCGAAATGAATGTGATTTACGCTGGGCATTTTCTGCCGGTAAAAATGGCATATATTTTGCTGTGGATTTAAAAGGAACAAAGTTTTACCAGGATAACTTCACCATTTTCATGGATACCCGCAAAGCCAATCTACTGGGGACACCGGGACCATATTACTGGATAAGTGGTAGATTTGATAAAAATGACAAATTAAGCCTGTCCCGCGGTGAAACCAGTCCCAACGCGCCGGGTTTGGCCGGGGTTTGGAAAGCAAATACAAATGGTGCTAATCTGGAATTCTTTGTCCCATATGCCATGTTGGGTACCATAACCTGGCCAACAGACGGCGATTTTTGGATGTCAATATGGTGGCGCCACACCAGTAGCAACCCGGAAGCCAAATACCCATCAACAAACCTGTTATGGTCAGAAGATGGCCAACCATGGAGCACACGATGGTATGGCGTTATCCGTGCTGATGACGGCAAAAATAAACCACTGCCATTTATGGTAAGAATAAAATAAAGTAGAGACGCATGGCATGCGTCTATTATGCATGGCATGCGTCTCTTATGGCATGGCATGCGTCAATAATATTTTTTTAATATTTTCGTAGATTTTCTGCGACTTTTTAGCCTTTATCGTTTATAATTAAGTGGTGACAATAAATAATACAAAAACAAATATTATTGTTCGTGGTGCAACCCGACGCGATTTAGAGGTAATTGGTAATTTATGGGTAGAGTTGATAGAATATCATCGTCGGTTGGATTCGCGTTTCTTTGTGCCTTTCGAAGGCAGAAATCATTACATGCGATATATCTACAATGCCCTGCGGGATGATAGTTTTCGCGTCTTTATGGCAGAATCTAACGAACAGGTGATAGGATATATTATTGGTTATGTGTCAGAAAACGCGCCATTTTTTCCACAATCGCGCTACGCGTTTATTGCTGATATCTGTGTAACATCCGGTTGTCGCGGTGCCGGTGTCGGCAAGGCAATGGTGGCGGCAATGGCGCAATGGTTTAAATCGCGCGGGTTGTATACTGCCCAGTTGAATATAGCATACAATAATGAAGTATCACAAAAATTTTGGCGAAATCTGGGATGCCGCGATTATCTGCATCATGTCTGGCTTGATTTGGACGGAGTGTTAAAGTGAAATTTTCAGCATTAATTATAGTACTATTAATATCAACTATCGCGTTTGCCGAGGTAAAACTACCGGCAAATTTCAAACTGTATCGTATTGAAGTGAATACTTTCTGGCAGACAAACTGTTTTATACTTACCGGTGAAACAAATAAAGCGATAATAATAGACCCGGGTGATGAAATGAAGTTCATCCCGAAGGAAGAACGGGAGATACAGGATCGTGACGTATACCGCTCCACCGGCGAACATGCTGCCAGGATTGATTTTATCATTAAAAAATATAATATCATTCCGCAAATGATTATTTTTTCTCACGGTCATCTTGACCATTTATCATCATCAACCATGCTGAAGGAAAAATATAAATGCGAAATAGTAATGCATGCTGCCGATGTCCGTAACGGTTTCCCCAAGGATAGCCGATTGTTTGATTTGCCATTACCAAAGGTTGACCGCACTGTTGAGGATGGAGAAATTATAAAACTGGACGGTATGGAGTTAAAAGTAATCAGTACCCCCGGTCACAGCCCCGGTAGCATATCTTTATTCACCACATTTAACGACCAACCATACCTTTTTAGCGGTGACACCTTGTTATACCACACCACCGGACGCACCAATTTTAAAGATGGCAGCGGATCAGACAAGTTGCTTTATGAATCAATTACCAAACGGTTATTCACCATGCCAGACGACACCATTATATTCCCCGGACATTATAACTATACCACCATCGGCGAAGAAAAAGTTAGCAATTATGTAATAGATAGCCTGCGCAAGATTTTTGCCGCAGAGGACTAAAGCAAAGTTTATTATCTGGTTGGTGCTCCATAAAATAATTTTACGCAGGGGAACAAAATGTTAATCGCTATTGAATCATTGCTGCTATATGGCCAGTTTACCGGCGTACAGCACGCAATCACAAACATCACCCGCGTTTTACTGTCGCATACCAGTCACCAATACCTGCTGGTTTTGCCCGGTGATGCTGACGCGGCAAAATTGTACCCAACAGGCAATTATCAGGTTATTGTTGCGCCTTTCAAAGGTAAAGATAAATTAAAGCGGATATGGTGGCAACAGTTTGTTATGCCGAAACTGCTGAAAGAAAATGGCGTTGAGCTTCTGTTTTCCCCCGGATATATCTCTTCTATTGGTTGGCGCGGCAAATCCGCCGTTTTAATTCACGATACCATCGCTTTGTCCCACCCCGAATATTGCTCATTTTGGAACGCTAAAAGTTACCGGATGCTGTTGCCGATGTCCGCCCGCCACGCGAACATAATCATTACCCCCAGTCAATCCGCGGCAAATGATGTGGTGCAATATTGCCACGTAAAAGCAGAAAAGACCCGGGTAGTGCCACTGGGAGTGAAGCAGATTGAAATACCGGCGGATGGCGATGTTATACAGGCGCGACAACGCATTAGCCCGGGACGACCATATATATTGGCGGTTAGCGCAATAGAACCAAAGAAAAACTTTGACAGTTTGATTAAATGGTTTAACAAATGGGCAGAAGATATCC
This sequence comes from uncultured bacterium, assembly GCA_964573385.1. GTDB lineage: Bacteria > Armatimonadota > Hebobacteria > CAIYQO01 > CAIYQO01 > JBAXQQ01. Next base: position 11,441 of record CAZNLA010000043.1, on the reverse strand, counting down.
CACATAATCTGGTGATAATCGGCAAATATGCCTGGCGTTGTGAATCGGTAAAAAAAGCATTAAAGAAATCACCATACAAAAAACGCATCATCATGACCGGTTACATGGACCAGGCAGACCTGCCCCCCATCTATGCCGGTGCCGACCTGTTTGTCATGCCATCCCGTTATGAAGGTTTTGGTTTACCGGTATTGGAAGCAATGTCCGTCGGCACCCCGGTAGCAGTAAGCAACGCCGGTTCGCTGCCAGAAATAGCCGGGGAATCCGCCGTCGTTATACCTCTTGAAGGTGACGCATGGTTAACCACCATACCAACCCTGCTGAAAGACAAAACAAAACTGGAAATTATGCGGACCAACAGCATTGAACATGTTAAAAAATATACCTGGCAGAAGACGGGTGAAATGATTTTGCGGGTGCTGGAAGGAATTGGAGATAAAGGGTGACTATCTGATAGTTCCACCATGAGGCAGGCAAGATGCCTACTTTATGAGAACGTCGAACATTGAACGTTCAACATTGAATGTTTGAATGATAAAAATGAAAGCTATTTCTACTAATCACAGATTATAAAGTTAATTGCAAAAACCATTGTATTGCGAGCATCTTGCTCGCAAAATTATGAGCCGGATAACTGCAAGCCAGGGACTGACACCGAGCGGCGAAGCCAGGAAGGTGTCTGTACCATCTTGGTTCCTAAGGTTTGGCAATTTCCTGCTTCATTTTATCAAATTTAAAAAATAGACACCTATTATACAAATTGCTATTATATAATTAATTACTAAGCAAACAACAGTAAATGGAGAATTTTAATGACATCTGTGCCACACCCGATTATTTTGAAACAAAATGAAAAAGTATATAAAGTTGCTATGAGTAATACATATTTTAAAGATGATGATTATATTTATTTTAAAGATAATTCCTTAATTGCAATATCAAGTAACACCGGTAAACTTAGTGGTAGTAAAAATACTCAAACAGAAATCTTTGAAAACATGTGCAATGGTGATTATTTTTATTTGTCCAGGAATAATACAGGTGTAATATTATTGGGAAAAATAATTGATGAAAAGCCTGTTAAATGTAGTTATAAAAATTATGGAAATGATGGATGGATACAACGTTCTTTTGTGTTAATTTCAGAGAGCATTAAAATAGGAAAACCAGATACTGACAAACGATGGGCTCCCAGTGGATATAGTACTTGTGTTGATATACCTGAAAAAGAGATAGCAAATGCAAACGAATTGTTGTTTATCCCATTTTTTAATACAATTTTTGAATATGAGGATGAGAAATCAACTGTTGATAGTAAAATACCAGCTAATAATTCTGCTACAAAGCACCCATTAAATCAAATATTATTCGGTCCTCCGGGTACTGGCAAAACATTTAACACTATAAATAAGGCACTTGAAATCATTGGTGAAAATATAAAAGGATTACCAAGAGAAGACATTAAGAAAAAATTTGATCAAAAGATGAAAGATGGACAAATCGTTTTTACAACATTTCACCAGAGTATGTGTTATGAAGATTTTATTGAGGGAATAAAACCTTGTGAAATGGATGATGATAAATTATTAAAATATGAAGTTCAACCAGGTATTTTTAAAAGTTTATGTCTATCGGCGTTAATACCTAACCAACTTGACTTTGACAATGCATATAATAAGTTAAAAGAAAAATTTGCAAATGTTGATCAAATATTATTGAAAACTCCAACAGGTAAAGATTTTGCAATTTCTTTAAACACAAATAATAATTTATCACTTCATACTGGACCATCAAAAATTAAGCAAGGATCACTAACTAAAGATAATCTTCAAAAACAAATTAATGGCGAAGATGTTTTTTTATCATGGGAAGGTTATTTTAAAGGGCTGATTGAATATTTAAAAAATGAGTTTGGTTACTCGACAGAAGAAAAAAATAGTAATAGAAATTATGTAATAATTATCGACGAAATTAATCGTGGCAATATTTCTCAAATATTCGGTGAGTTAGTGACTTTAATTGAAGAAGATAAACGATTAGGAAATCAGGAAGCGCTTGAAGTTACATTACCATATAGCAAGGAAAAATTCGGTGTGCCCAATAATTTATACATAATCGGAACTATGAATACTGCCGACAGAAGTGTTGAGGCACTTGATGCTGCTTTGCGCAGGAGATTTTCATTTACCGAAATGCCACCTAAACCACAATTAATTGCAGATGAAGGAAATATGAAAGATACAAAAGGGATGTTAGATGAGATATCATTACCAGAAATTCTTGAATGTATCAACAATAGAATCGAAAAATTACTTGATAAAGACCATTTAATTGGACACAGCTATTTTATGTCAGTAACTTCATTGAGTGATTTAAAATCAGCATTCCAAAATAAGATAATTCCATTATTGCAGGAATATTTCTTTGGTGATTTTGGCAAAATTGGACTGGTACTAGGTAAAGGTTTTGTTGAAACCATTAATAACAATAATGGTACTGTTTTAGCGGATTTTGGTTATGAAGATGCATCTGAGTTTGCCGAAAGAACCATCTTGAAAATCATTAATCTTGAAAAGATGAATGATGATATATTTAAAAATGCTATTAATCAGTTGTTAAATAAAAAATAATATGAAAAATTACAGGAATAAAATTACTGTTTTTGAACATCAAACAATAAAACTGAATCAGGTATTTGATGGTGTTATATTTGATGAGTCTATATTATCGGCAATACAAAATTATTATGGCGATAAAGGCGTTCCATATTTTAATTTAGTTCATAAAGGCATACGTTTTAACGAATATGTAGGGATTATTCAGATAGGAAACACCGTCATTGAAGTTTTACCCAAAGCAGATTATATAACCGATAAAGACAGTGACAAGAAACAATGGCGGGATATCCTGATTAATATGCTACGTGCTGTTGGAATATTTGATATTCATGCACCAAGCAGTAGTTCACTAAAGTTAAAACCATCATCAATTTTAGACTTATATTTTGAATTATTTATAACTGAAATTGAATATTTATTACACAATGGTTTGGTAAAACAATACAGAAAGAGAGAAGGTAACCTATTTGCTTTAAAAGGAAGTTTGCAGTTTAATAAACACATCCAAAACAATATCACACATCAGGAGCGATTTTATGTCCGGTATACTACTTATGATACGGAACATAAATTACATTTGATTTTATATAAGACAATTTTGTTGTTAAAGCAGTTAAATTCGAATATTTCTTTACATAGCCGAATTTGTTCTTTGTTATTATATTTTCCAGAAATGCCCGATATAGCAATAAATGAAAACGTTTTCGATACAATTGTATTTAACCGCAAAACACAATCATACAAAAAAGCTATTGAGATTGCTAAGTTATTGCTGTTACAATACCATCCTGATGTGATTACTGGCAGAAATAATGTATTGGCATTAATGTTTGATATGAATAAACTTTGGGAGCAATTTGTTTACGCCAGTATCTGCAAGTATAAAAATAATTCCACTGCTATTACTAAGCAATGTTTAAAGAATTTTTGGAAATCAGAAAATAATTATAGTTCAAAAATCAGGGCTGATATTGTAATAATTAAAGATAACGGTGATACCATTGTTTTAGATACAAAATGGAAAAATCTGAATGATAACAACCCGTCACCAGAAGATTTAAGGCAAATGTATGTTTATCATGAGTATTATCATGCAAATAAAGTTGCATTAATTTATCCCGGTAAATCAGGAAATACGGTTAAAGGTGAATATCTGTCTCCTGATAACTGTGTCAAAACAATTAAAGAATGTAGCGTTATTTCTATTCCTGTTGCTGACAAAATTATTCAATGGCAGAAAGATATAAATGATGTGATTACTATTTTATAAAACTGAAACCTGAAAACTGAAAACTGCTTCTTTATCTTCGCACTGGTACTGACATTGTTTGTCTAACGGTGGTGCCGTCATTTTTAATACCTGTTATTATCACCAGATAATTGCCGGCGGGGAGTTCCAGGCCGTTTCTGCGGGAGTTTGATATTGGTAAGGTGATTATGGCATTGGCTTCAGCGTAGACGGGGTCTGTCGCGTTGATTATTGCGCCGGTGATGGTGCGTATTTCTACCTTTACCTGCGCGGATTCGCTGAGCATGAGTTGTATATTTGTTCCGGGTAATTTATTGCGGATGCCGGTTACCGGGCGGCAAAGCATAAATAATGGTTGCGATGTCCGCGGGGTTGATTTTATAATAAAAGTTCGTGATTCACCGGTCGAATTAAATTGATAATTAGAACTGCTGCGGATTGAACGGGTAACCCCGGTGGCGGTATCTGTTATGCTTAAATTAATATTTTTGGGCAGGTTTGTGTTTGTCCAGGATATATTAACTATCCTGTCTGCCGGGGTTGTAACTTTGTATTGCCACTCGTTAACTGTATTTTGCGAACTGCGATAATCTGTGGCATATATTTTGCCGTCACTTCTCAGCAACCCACTGGTAATCCCAGTGATCGATGGTGGTTTTACCCAGTCATAACCATCGGTACTATTTTGGCAATCTGTCGCCGCGCCTAACCATGTGCTGTTATCAGTAATACCATTACTGTTTGTCTGCAGGTTAACAGACCAGCTATTTTGTGGTTGTATTGCGGTAATGGTACGTGAACTGCGTTCTTCACTTACCGGACGCAGTCGTATTGGCGATGTTGTCAGGTTTAATGCCCATAACCCTTCCCCCCAATCGGTGGAGAGTTTTAAGAAGTAACCTTTCGCGTCAGTGTAAGACCAGAATGGCCCTATAATCTGTTTACTGATAGCGGATACAACAGTATATGTTCCGGAGTCAGTCTCTACCTGCATATCCCATGGACTCCAGTTAGTTAATTCAAAACCACCTATCAGATTCCATCCAGGTTGCAAAGTTATTATACGTTGTGGAACCGGTACTGTTGTACCGGTGACGTTTATACTTTTTGGTGATTGCAACTTAAGCCATACAGACATGCCTGGTGTTATTGGTAGCGCTGCACCATCAACCATATATTTGTTGTCACCTGTTGCTGCCGGGTTCCACCATGCTGTGCTGTAAGTGGTATTGGTTATTAAATCGGAGATTGTATTTTTTGTACAATTGATTGGCAAAGCAAAAAGTGATGTTCCGGCATCTACCACCCGGTATACCTGTTTACTTACCGGTATCTGGCTACTATCCGCGCGCAAAACCGGTGCATAAAATCCGGGGCCGATATTGCGATGAAAAGTAACGGTTGTCCCGGTTGTGCTGGTTACCTCAAACGTTACCGGAGCAAAAAAAGAAAACTTGCCAAACTGCATATTATAACTGAACGATCCCTGGGTATTGGCAACAACTGGTTGTGCTAAACCGGGTATCGTTATCTTAACTGTGCCGTCATTAATATCAGTAATTGCCCCAAAAAACTCATTCTCGTCATAATTGGGGTTAACATTCGGGTCATCCACACCATTTCCCCGCGACCAATATGGGAAACGGACTTTCCTTAAATTTATTCCTATCGAAACAGTGATATCAACCCTTTGCTGAGGTGGGTCACCAATATTATAGAACGACGGAGATATGGAACCTATACCCGGTTCCAATCCGGAAGGAATTACAAATTGGTTGCGTTCAACAGTCGGGTTATATCCTTCCTCCGGATATAATGCTATGCCATCCCAGGTCGAAAAATCGATATTAGCTGTCCCGCTTAGCGGGGTTTCAACAGATGTACCGTTTGCCTGTCCGGCAACCGAGAAATAATGGGCAAATATTGGTATGCTTTCCTGCAAAGGAACCGCATACAGATACAAATTAGGACCATTATTTATTATGGGTGATAACGCGTATTGACCATCATACCAGGCATTAAATGATAAACCTTCTACAGTCGGCACCACCCCGGACAATATTCCCTTTAAACGCGACAGACTGTTTACACAACTGCTGTCACCTGCTGCTATTGCATAAAACGAACTGTTAAACTGTTTAAAAACGCTGGAGTTCGAGTTTTCCGCGTATATTTTCAGCCATGCAGACGTTGCCATGCCAATGCGATATAATGGCATATATGTTATGCTTCCGGTGAATATTGAAGGTGATGACAATGCCGGTTGATTAGCATAATCATACAAAGGCAACAGATATTCCATGGAATAGGTGGTATCAAACTCCGGATGAATAAGAGTATATGTTATTAATGCCCCTGCCCGTGCCATTCCTTCTTCCCATGCATCATACCCTATTAAATTGGCTCCATGAAAAGCATGCAACATCATATGCATTAATTTCATGCCATATTGACTGTTATCTGTAGAGTTTAAATCGGCGGGTGGGGCAGGCATGGTAATCGACATATCCGCCGGGTTAAAGATTCCGGCTTCATTATCGCTGATGATATCACCCTTAATAAAAGTTAAATCACCACCACTTGCGGGTGCGCCATAAATGCTTACTAACCTGCTATACGCACCGGAAGTATTATCACCAATAAACTGCTTTAAAATACCAGTTTCGTTATCGGTACCATTTGTTCCATCTGTAAAGTTGACAAACTTAAAGGTAAAATCAACAGCATTTCTTTTACGTGTTGGTTTCCATCCCTGGGGAATAGCTATTGCGTCAACAACAGGAGCAACGCTACCCCGGCGGAAAACCCTGGCGGTAATAAGCCGGTCAGCAAACCTTTTAAGATTATTGTTATATTGTTTAATAGTACCATAATCTGCAGTACCGCGGTTTGATGGTATAGTGACAATATTTCCATTTATCGCGAATAAACTGATACTGATAAATATCAATGATAATATGCAGAAATATCTCATTCTGTTATTGTCAATTTTCGATAAGTCGAAAAGGAACCGGAAGTGGCTTCAGATAAATCCATAGTATTATATGCCGCCACAACCCACCAGTAATCACCAGGTTGGTGACCACTGATATCATATTCCTGGATATCTTTGCCATCGTCAAATTGAATACTATATTCCGGGGGGATACTATTGGCGTTTGGCGGTGATGTGTATATTGCTACTATATAACTTTGCGCGCCATTAATACGTGGCCATTTAATTTTAGCATCACCACTTTTTCTCACCAGTGCCGCATTATTAGCAGGTGTCATATCCACAAATTGCGGTAATGGCGATGCTGACACAACAGAGTTTGAGATAGGACCGAACTTATTATTTGCGGCATAACCGCGAACGCGATAATAAGTTATAGGTTTTGTTATCAACGCCGGGTCCATATCAAAAAAGTATTGATAATAAGGGTCATCGCAACGGCCAATCTTTACGTAATCAGTTAGTAATGAATCACTCCGAAATACATCAAATCCTAACGTACCAACATCACTGTTTTGCAAAAACCAGAATACATCATTTTCCACAAATGATGTTATGGATGAACCTCTTTTTAGACGATTTGCCAACCTGTCTGCAATATTCGATAACCTGACAGAACGGTTTTTATTTGAATTAACACGAGTAATTGCTGCTGCCGCCTGAATATTATCCAACGTCGATTTTTCCAGGGTTGTTGAAAATATATCAAACTCAACAATAGGGTATATTGGCGATTCGGCATTTACCAGATTGATATTTTTGCTGACAACTGAACCTGCGGAAAAGCCTGAAATCGCCGAGTCCCCTGACATTGAAGTAGTTGAATGTGCTGCTAAATAAATAGTATTTGCACCGATTGGTATTGTAAATCTATATTGTCCAACATTATCGGTGGTGGTGGTTAACAGGCACCCGATTTCGTCCAAATTTGTTACATCCTCAAGATGCCCGATCCCATATGCCGCAATATCAAGCGTTACTGACGCAAAAGGAACTGCATTACCATTTTGTAATATTTTTCCTTCAATTATCCCCATATCCTGTGGTCTGCCGATGAGGATATTATTCATTTGCGATGGGATGTTGCCAGTAACGGTAATACCTTTTATTTCGCCGCTTAACACAGGTAAGGTTTTATCCGGAATACACGCGAAAATATTATATTTCCCCTGGGGTATATCAGTAAATAAATAACTGCCACGGGTAGATGCATGAGTGATATATTTAATGGTGGGATTAGTAGTGTCTATTAATTCAATATATGTCCCGGTTGGCGAATCTAATACACCATTTGATAACGAAAATACCGACCCGGATACTGATGCCGGCTTGGTAGCGTCAGCAATCTGATCAGTATAGGCTGTAATTACAGGTGGTATGTCTGTTTTTTTAGTGGTATTATCAGTACCACAACCACTTAAAAACGACAAAATGGCCAATAATATTAAGATTAACAGGAGATAATTACTTTTTTTCACGAAGGTATTATACCATATTTTACGGTCAAAAGTGAAGATTAACCTGACCTTGTATTGAGTCAGATGAATAGTTCAAACTGGGACTTGTCTTGTCTGTATAGTTAATTCTCTGCAGATTAACTGTAATTGTCAATTGTTCGCTGGGACGATAATTCCAGCCAAGTGCCTGGGTTCTGCGGTCAGATACACTGGGGAATCCAGCCATTCTGACAAACTCGATATTGTAATAGATATCATTGTGATTTGAAAAAGGCAAAGTTGTTCGTCCGGAATATGATGACATTTTATTTTCTGTAATGGCATTGCTGATGGTTGCACTGCTTGTCATCTGTTGAGTATCAACTGAAAAGTACGGTCGGAAAGCGGTGCGTTGAACGCTGTTATCAACAACCGGCGAGAAAGGATAAAGTTCGGAAGAAATACCATATGTGGTGCTTACTGTATTACCGGAATCACTGTCAATATAACGCAATTCCTGGTTGTTAATATATCCGCTTAATGATATCCGTGGTAATGGTTGCCAGTTAAAAGAAGAGTTTATGTTGTCAGTTTTGCTGTTTGAATATACACCACCAGAGTTTTCGTCAAATGATGCGGATGTGGTAATATTGAAATTTTCGGTGGGACGCCAATCAATGGTATTAGATAACTGATTAGTAACTTGCGCCGGGATATCCGCACCACCAGCAGTTTTACCGGCATCAGTACGATTTTTAGTATAAGATGATGATAATGTTACTGATCTGATAATCTGATATTTTGAGTTTACTGAGATATTTTGCCCGGATGAATCTTTTTTATTATCACCATCGCGCGACTTGATATTATTTATGGTGAAGTTACCACCTAAACTAAACCTTTGTCCGGGAGTCCATTGCAAATTGGCAGACGAAGCGGTGGTGTCAGCAGAATATGTATATATTTGATCGGTAGATTTGGTCGTTGTTGATATAGCGGAAAATGAATCGGTGGTATTGCGAATCTGTTTACTTTCGTTGTTGCTTTTTCTTATTGAAACCGCAGCATTTAATTGCCCCACTGCTAATGAACCGCGCAGTTCATCGGCTTTACTGCTACTGCCGATTCGTGTATCAGCTTTTTGATTTGTTGCTGTGTCGCTATGCTGATAAGATACTGTTGTCGACGAAAAAGGTTTCCAACTGATGTTATGGTTATTAGTTTTGTTAACCACTAAAATATTGCTTAAACTGTTACCGTATGGCAGATATGGTTGCAAACTTGATAAACCAGTTGTTGAAATTGTCAGATTCGATAATATAGAATATGACGCATTCCAATCGGTTTGTCGTCGCAAATTTTTATATCCGGCGGATTCCAGGGGTGAAAAACCAGGGTCTATATATTTGTAATTTAAACGTGCCGCAACATTACCGCGCTGAATATTTGTGCCAATGCTGATCGCGGAATCACCAGAGTATGAAGTTACAGAACCCTCGGCAGTGTATGACACATATAGTGACGCGCCGGTTGGCAATGTTGGAATATCTTTTTTAATCAGCACTATCAGACCGGTGTTATAATCAATGGTATAATCAGTGTCTCTAACTAATGTGCCGGTTGATGTGCGTATTGAATCAGTACCTGCGCGAACCGGAGTTTTCTTTAATGTAAATTGCTGACCCTTGGATGGTATCCCAAAGGCAAGGTATATTGCTTCATCTGTAACCCGCATTGGTTCAACAACCTTCGGGGGTTGTGGGGTGCTTTTTGCCGCCTGCATAGTTATGTTAACCCCGGTAATTACAGGTATTGCAATATCGGCACCGGTAATATTTTTATCTGTACCACTGAATGTTGCCGTACTTACCTGATATCGTACCACCACCAGGGAATTAACCTGCGGTTCATAACCAACCTTAAATGTTATGGTGCCGGTATTATAATCAA
>CAZNLA010000043.1:0-1183 GCA_964573385.1 uncultured bacterium | reverse complement strand
TACGCGCTATCCCTGGCCTGCAAAGAGCCGTTAATAGTGACAATATCTGACGAAGGAATTAATGGACGCCATGTTAAATAATATGGTCCCGGCAAACCATTACCATAATACTGGTCGCGTTCGTCACGTATATTAACCGCGCTATGTCGTCCTTTTAACTGTATATAATTTAATCCAGCGTTGAATGTGCCGGATTTATTTATAGGGTATGATGTACGCATGGCAGTAAGGGTACCACCGCCAACCCCGGATGTCTGCACTTCATAACTGACAGTGATAATATCCGCGGGTCCAATAATTATATTCGGGGAGAAATCGAGGGTACCGGTGGTGTAATCAACAATATAATCTTTATCCATGCCGCGATTTTTTTTAACATCATTTACTAACACAACTTCGGATTCAGGAATTACCGGGGCAGAGGACAAATAATACGGACCACTGACGTTGCGCCCATATAACGTATCACTTCGCACAGGGGCCTGAATTTTGCTACTAATAAGACTCATTGAACCTTTTTTAAATACCGGATCCACCTGAACACCTTTTAACATCCGGTTTATTGATACAAATTCATTACCGGATATACCGGCATTAAACTCGCCCACTGTTACCTTTGCCAGGTCACCGTTATATTTTAGGGTCCAACGGATAATGTCAGGGGTGTATGGCGAAATTGCCAGTGAAGCGTTTACCGCCAGGTCATGCCATAAGTCACCACGTAAATACAGGTTGGACTGGTTAACAATTTTCTTGTTTTGGCCGTAATTATCATCAGCAAAATATCGTTGCGAACCGGTAACGGTGTTAGCGTTTACGGTAAGCGTATGATTGCCGGATAATTCCAGACGCGGATATGGGTCTAACGATAATTGGTACCCATACGCAGATACGACATGAAAAATTATTAAGAATATTGAAATGTTAAATTTAGAAATAGTCATATTAAAAAATGGGGTTGATTAACAACCCCAATATATTTTATCGAAAACTGTATAAAACCATTATAGTTAACCACAAGGACACAGAGTATATTATTGAAAATTATTTTTCAGGTAATTGCAAAACCGTTTTTCCTAATTACAGATTGCTATTCCCCAAAAGCCCCACCCCTCAATCCCCTCCCCGAAGGAGAGGGGAAGAACATCAATCAGGGACTGACTCCGAGTGGCGAAGCCAGGAA
>CAZNLA010000042.1:9774-18997 GCA_964573385.1 uncultured bacterium | reverse complement strand
GACTTGCCTACCATTCCGCGCGAAGAGATTCCGGACTGTCAGCATAGGCTTCATTGGCAAGTGTGGTTAACCCGGTTTTCATACCAATGCGTTTTGCTGTTTCCAGCATCATGTGCAGTCGAGTCAGCATTTCCTGCGCCGCCGGGTCGTTTATGCCGGAATAATGATGCATGTCAAACCATACGCTGAGTATGTTATAACCCCATAATGCTAATTCTTCAATATATCGTTCCACTTTTTCTATCGGTGCGTCATGATACCAGTTATGAAAATGTGTCGCGAAATATATTCCCCGCACCGGCATAACCGGCACCGAAACACCGCGCCAATCTCCGGGAATTAACTCGCCGGGCATAAAACCGGCATCATGCAAAAATTTACCAACTCCCGCAACCAAACCACGGTCATCAGCAGCGATAATCTCTATCCCACCAGAGGTATCATCTATGCAATATCCCTCTTTGCCGATTGATAAATTATATAACAACGTAATCTTTAACTCGCCATATCCTTCATTTACAACTACAATCCCCGTCCTTTCCAACACTATTCGGCTAAATACCGATGCCAGGTTTAACACTATCGGTGAAACCTCTGCAGGCAATTTAAGAAGTATACTGCGCATAAAATGCTCCTTTATAACCTTAAACTGCACCATTATAGCAATATCTTTTCCTGTTATATACAGGAATACACCCTGGTTTGTTTATTTTATGAAAAACAGATAAATATTCAGAGTAATTATTATTGGTGGGGTTGTTTTTCTCTTCTGAACCATGATTTTCCTGATTACAGGATTAAGCGGACAAGTCTATTATTAATTTTCATTTTATGATATATTCTTCTTCCTTCCGGGTATAATATAATGATATAATTATTCAGCAGACTGTGGTCTGAACCGATTTTTGCCCGGAGGCAATATGCAATGACCGAGAAAAGCAAGCGATTTTCTGATTCATTTGAGCAGATGCAGCAGGATGTAGACAAATATTTTGATTCCTACACCCGAATGCGTCCGGCGGTGATGACTCATTTCAGCACGCGTTGGTCACCGCCATGCAATGTATATGATGCAGGCGATACAATTCGTGTGTTAGTTGAAGTTGCCGGTGTGCGGTATGACAGCATTGATTTAACTCTGCATGATGATAAATTGATTCTGCGTGGCGACCGCAGCGAACCTGACCCACCAGCACGTAATTATCTGCGAATGGAGATTGATTTCGGCGAGTTTGAATTAGAAGTTCCCTTGCCGGAACAGGTAGATATTACAAATTCATCGGCGAAATATGAAAATGGCTTTTTATTAATAGTATTGCCAAAAATACCGGCACCGGCACCGCACAAAATGAAAGTCCATGCACCTGGCAAAAAGATATAATTTATCCTTACAGCTATTACAAAATTCTGTTTGACCTTTCAACAACTATTTTTATTCTTGCAGAGATGAAAATCTTTGTAGAATTATAAAATAACCTTACTTATTTACGGTTCGGTATTACCGGACAAGACCATTAAAAAGGAATATATAATGACCTTATATGACAAGGATTTTTTCTTTGGTAGCGATGATGATATTGATGATACCATCGGTTTCGCAATTGAAAATGGAGATAACGGCGAACCGGAAGAGAATAATATCCCGTTAGAAATGGCGATTTTGCCGGTGCGCGATTTGGTCGTGTTTCCGCGTACCATATCACCACTCGCCATTGGCAAACCAAAATCTATAAAATTAATTAATGAAGCACTGGAATCAGATAAAATAATCGGAATTTTCGCCATTCGTACTGATAACGAAGACGCAACCCCGGATGATATTTATGGCATTGGCACCGCCGCCAATATCGCGCGGATGATGCGCACACCGGACAACAGTATGCGGATGATAGTACAGGGATTAGAAAGAATTAAAATTAAGGAAATTCTGCAAACTGAACCATATATCCGCGCGAAAATTGAAATAATACCGGATATTGTACCACCACAGGGGATTGAGTTTGAAGGTGCGGTGCGACATGTAATGACATTATTCGAAAGAGTGGTTAATTTAGCGCCATATCTGCCAGAAGACTTGCTGGCGTTTGCCAGCAATATTAAAAATCCCGGACAATTAAGCGATTTAATAGCATCAACCATGAATGTGAAGATTAGCGAACGCATGGAATTGCTGGAATTAAGCGATATCAGCCTGAGATTACACCGTTTAAGTGAATTGCTGAACCGTGAAATAGAAATTTTAGAAATTGGTAGCAAGATACAGGAACAGGTAAAGTCAGAAATGGATAAATCGCAACGCGAATATGTGTTGCGCGAACAAATGAAAGCCATCCAACGTGAATTAGGCGATATGGATGGCAATATGCGTCCTGAAATTGACGAATTAAAAACCAAAATTAAAAACGCGTCATTATCCGAAGAAGCACGCGAAGTTGCCCAACGCGAAATGGACAGGTTGGATATGATAAATCCTGCCTCGCCCGAATATACTGTTTCGCGCACATACCTTGACTGGATACTGGAATTGCCATGGCAAAAATCAACTGAGGACAGCATAGATATCAAACGCGCCAAAGAAATACTGGACGAAGACCATTATGATTTGGAAAAGGTAAAAGACAGGATTCTTGACTTTTTAGCGGTAAGAAAACTGAAAAACGATATGAAAGGCCCAATTTTATGTTTCGTTGGCCCCCCGGGTACCGGTAAAACATCATTGGGACATTCCATTGCCCGGGCAATGGGACGAGAATTTGTGCGCCAGTCACTGGGTTCAGTCCGGGATGAAGCGGAAATTCGCGGGCATCGCCGTACTTATATTGGCGCGTTGCCGGGCAGAATAGTACAGGGGATTAAACGCGCCGGGTCAAACAACCCGGTATATATGCTGGATGAAATTGATAAATTGGGAATGGATTTTCGCGGCGACCCGTCGTCAGCATTATTGGAAGTTCTGGATCCGCAACAGAATAACAGTTTCAGTGACCATTATCTGGAAATACCGTTTGATTTATCAAAAGTGTTATTTATCTGTACGGCAAATACCCTGGATACAATACCACCGCCATTGCTAGACAGAATGGAAGTATTGCATTTATCCGGTTATATCGAGTCAGAAAAGCTGGTTATTGCCCAACGCTTCCTGACAAAACGTCAACGTGTGGAAAATGGTTTACCAGAAAATAAACCATTATTCCCTGATGATGTATTGCGAAAAATCATTACTGGTTACACCCGCGAAGCAGGGGTGCGTAACCTTGAACGTGAAATCGGGTCGGTGTGCCGCAAAGTTGCCCGAAAAATGGCAGAAGGCGAAAAATTACCCCGCTCTATTAAGTTAAAAGATGTCGAACATTTTCTGGGACCAATAAAATACCGGCATCAGGGTGGCGAGGAAGAAAGCGAAGTAGGCGTTGCCACCGGTTTGGCATACACCACTGTCGGTGGTGAAACAATGCCCATTGAAGTGGCAAAAATACCGGGACGAGGTGAATTTATATTAACCGGGTCGTTAGGTGATGTCATGAAAGAATCTGCCCGTGCCGCGTTGACATATACCCGTTCGCGCGCAGATGAATTAAAATTAGAAGAGAATTTTTATAATAAATATGACCTGCATATACATGTACCGGCAGGGGCAACTCCAAAAGATGGCCCATCTGCAGGCATTACCATTGCAACCGCGGTAATATCTGCCCTTACCAATGTTGCCGTCCGCAAAGATACCGGCATGACGGGAGAAATTACTCTGCGTGGTCATGTATTGCCTATTGGCGGTCTGCGCGAGAAGTTAGTCGCGGCACACAGAACAGGACTGAAACAGATTCTGATTCCGGCCGATAATGAGGCAGATTTGGCAGAAGTGCCGGATTTTCTGAAACAGGATATGCAAATAATTCCGGTAAAACATATGGACGAAGTTTTATCACTGGCATATGTAACACCATTGAAAGAAAAAAAATCGGTTAAAAAAACAAATAAAAGTAAATAAATAATAGAACATGAATTTTTTAGAGTTCAGGACTATCGCTTTTGGGTGCTATACCCATTAAACATCTGACCGATTATTAAGTGAAAGTCCTGAAAACTGAAAACTATACTCTGAAAACTATATAAAAGGTAAATAAATATGCAGACAATTTTTGAAAAGGCACAAACAATTGCCGAGACATTACCATATTTACAAAAACATAACGGCGCCACTATCGTAGTAAAATACGGTGGCGCAGCCATGACCAACCCACAGGTACGGGCAGAAGTATTGCGGGACGTAGTGCTGTTGCGATTAATCGGTCTTAACCCAATAATTGTCCACGGTGGCGGCCCGGAAATTAACGCGATGGTGGATAAGTTGGGAATGGAAACCGTTAAGGTACAAGGATACCGCGTTACCGACGCGGCCACCATGGAGATTGTGGAAATGATACTTAGCGGCAGCACCAATAAGGGAATTGTGCGGGATATTAACAACGCCGGCGGAAACGCGGTGGGCATTAGCGGTAAAGACGGAAATATGCTGCAGGTAGAAAAATTTATGCCAAACGGCGCGGATATAGGCTTTGTCGGCGAGGTAACAGTGGTTAAAACCGATTTAATTCACGACCTGGTTGACGCCGGTTTTTTACCGGTAATTGCCCCCATAGGTTTTGACGAAACCGGCCAGTCATACAACATAAATGCGGACACCGCCGCCGCCGCGATTGCCGGCGCGTTAAACGCAGACAAATTTATCATGTTAACTGACGTCCCCGGGGTATTATTAGATATAAACGACCCAAAATCGCTGGTGAGCAGCTTAACCGTAAATGATGCCAATACGCTGATAGACACCGGTGGAATAACCGGCGGAATGATACCAAAAATAACCGCTTGCCTTGATGCCATAAAATCCGGCGTAAAACGCTGCCATATAATAGACGGCCGCCAGTCCCACGCCCTGCTGGTAGAACTATTCACCGACGGCGGAGTAGGCACCATGGTAATCCCGGATGAAACAGAAATAAAAGAAATTTTGTGCCCGAAACAAGGGTAAGGGGATATTTAATTAGCATTAATAGTTGTATTTTTTTCTAATTCTAAACGCCAAAGTATAAATGAATCCCATATTTTTTTTTGAGTTTTTGAATCAATTCTGATAATCGCCCAATCAGCATTTTTATCATTGAGATTCCTGGTATTTATCTTAAGGACAAGTGGAAGACTTGGTTCAAAAACTAACGGGTCATAATCATATTGTCCATTATATGCGTAGTCTACAGCTTTTTCGTTAGCGTTTTCAGTATTTACACTGCGTATTTTTCTTACATACCGTACAGGTTCAATTAATTTTCCATCACGAAATAATTTCATCTCTATAAACTCATCAACATATGAATATTTTGTTTTTTTTGCTTCATCTTTATTAGATTTTCCCGAAAATAATGACCCAAAAAAACTTTGTTCATTCTTTTTTAATTTTGGATCAACAATAATTGATACTATGGCATCTTGCTTATCATAATCTTTAAATCTTGTTACTTCAATTTCCATATTTTTATCTTTCGATTTATTTTGATGTTCACGTTCCAAATTACGTTCATTTGCAAATGTTTGTGATAAAGATATCATAGGTGTTTTAAGATAGACTGCAAAATCAGAAATCTCATCTAAATCAAAAACAGATAAATCACTCTTTGCAGCCTCTTCCATTGCAGCTATCGGAATTTTAATTCGAGACACATCTGGTAATTCACGAGCTTCTGGTTTTTCTTGATTTACTGAATCTAATCTAATTTTTGCATTTATTAAAACTGGTATTGCCTTAGTAATTGGTACAATACCTGCATAACCAGGTCCTGATGTTTTAGCTGGACCATATGTATTTAAACCAATCACCTCACCTTTCATATTTAATAATGGACCACCAGAATTACCATGATTAATATTTACATCAGAAATAATCACATCATTTGATATTTTTGAAATAATTCCTGATGTAAGGATTTGTTCCTGATTTAATGGACTTCCAATTGCACAGACATGTTCACCAACAATTGCGAGAGGAACATTTGTTTGATTAGATAGTTGAAGGATAGGAGCTTTAGGATTCATTTTTATCGCAAACCATAATACTGCTATATCTGCTTCAGTATCAGTATCAATCTTAACTGCAGGATATCTTTGACCCGGTCCAAACTTTACTACAAATCGCTTACTATTTTCTACGACATGAGAATTTGTCAAGATTAATCCACTTTGATCTACAAGAAATCCTGTACCACGTCCCGTTTCAGATTCAACAGTTACAACACCACCGATGTAACGTTTATATATATCTCCTTCTGTGCTAACTCCTCTTATACCATTTATGATTGCATCTTCATCTGTAAGTATTAATTCACATATTTTATTTTGATCAATTGTTATTTTTTGTGACCACTGATAATTTTGTCCTTTGAATCCAATTGGATTAATATTTTCAATTAAATAATCACCTTTTGATAATGTGACAGTTAATTTACCTGTTTCATCAGTTCGTACCAATATTTGTTTATTATCTTCTTGACGTGTAATGCGAAAATTTTTTAATGGAATAGGATTCAATTTTAAATCATCAACAATATAGACTTTAAGCACTAAATCACCGGTAATACTACTTTCAGCAATTACTGGCAACCAGATAATACAGAATAATATAAATATAAAAAAATGAATGTGTGAACAGATAAAATTATGGCGCATTATAAGATTCCTTATCATAATACCTACTTACTACATATTTGTCATTATATAAAAATATCCTTTAAAAGCAGTATAAAATATCATAATATTACATTATCCTGATGAAAATTTAATATTCAATAATTTTTTTTTATTTTATGGAACATTTTGTTGTGAATATAAGTTTAACCTGACATACAACAATAAAGGAGATAAATCTCATGAAAAAATTAGTAAAAATCCTCACTTTCAGTGCTGTTATTGCACTGGTTGCCTTTCCAACATTTGCTGAAGGCACGACGACAACTCAGGAACCTCAAAAACAAGCAGTTACTACTATAACAACTATTGATCAACCGTCGGAATTGACGGCAAATCCTGTTGAATTATCAGATATCCAAATGGAGGCAGTTGAGGGTACGCATGGTATAAAACTTACAAATGAATCATATACTTCTTTAATATTGGCAAATATTAATGCCTTTATAGCCCGTATTAATAGATCAAATAACACGACTCACGTAGATAAAATTAACGGCAAGTATTATGTGATGATTTTAAAGTAAATTTTAAAAATATCATTATGTTATAAAATCCCATGAAATAACTATTATTTTATGGGATTTTTATTTTATTAAAAAATATATTAAATAATTTCTTTATATTGGGAACATTTTTATATTTTCTGCAGTTACACATACAAGAATATTATCAAAGTATTCAAATTTTAAAGGTGGTATATAATGAAAAGTCTTAAATTATTAATCGCGTTGCTCGTATTGCTGACCGTATTATCCGGTTGTGATAACAGTGTAGGTAGATCAAAAGTAACTGTTTCAGAACCACAGTCGCAATCAGTCACCCCTATTGTTAATGCAAATGTTATTGCATTACCAGCTACAGTTAATGTCACAGATATAGACAGTAGCACAGTAAAGTTAGATGGTGCTGGTATCTCTGCTATACAACAGGGTAATGTCATCATCAGTTCAAATGGTAATGGCAAATTGTTGAAAGTTGCTACAACACCTAAAATGTCAAGAGATGGCAGTGTATCAATATCTACAACACAAGCAACTTTAGAAGATGTATTTCAGCAAGCAGATATAAAATTTAGTAAAACATTAACACCAACTGATATTGAATCAGTAACTGATTTATCAGATGGAGTAACCGTTACAAATACACCTCAAACACCCATGAAACGTGGTATTTCAATTACCCAATCATTCAATATTTGTAATAAAATATTGGCAGGATCAGCTAATAATGGCATCATTGCTAATAGTAAAGTTGATTTAACAACAAATATTGACTTTCAACTAAAAATTAAAAAAGCTAAAATTGAATATTTCAGATGTGCTCCTAAGACATCAATTTCCTGTTCTGGTTCGGTATCTGCAAATAGTAAACTGGTTAATATCAACAAGAGAATACTTTTAGGAATAATAAAATGCAAATCCATTGACATTCCAGTGCCAGGACTATCAATCGGTCCAGTAGGAGTTACTATTAAACTCGTTCCTGTAATATCCGCCTATGTATCCTTTGAAGGTAACGCTGAAATAGGAGCGCGATGGGATGTCACATCTGATATTTCACTAACTGGTGGTGTTGAATATAGTAACGGTTGGCATCCGGTTTCAGACTTATCACATAATATTAATATTCCTGGAGATTTTTTACCAAAAGTAACAGCAAATACATCAGCTCGTGTTAGTATGCTTGATGTAGATGCTGCTATTATGATTTATGGTGTAGCTGGTCCTTATATTAATATACGGGCACCATATGTTGAAGGTAGTTGGAAAATTAATGATAATGCATCGTCATATACTTTAGATTACAAATATGGTTTTGATGGCACAGCAGGTGCAAAAATTGAAATATTTGGGAAAAATTATGCTAATTACGAAACAAAAATATTTGTTGATTGGAATAAATCATTCCCTAATTTTCCAAAAACATATTCTACAGCACCACCAGTTGTTGTTACACCACCAGTTGTTGTTACACCTCCAGTTGTTGTTACACCACCAGTTGTTGTTACACCTCCAGTTGTTGTTACACCGCCAGTTGTTGTTACACCACCAGTTGTTGTAAAACCACCAATTGTTATTACACCACCACCACATGCAAAATGTTATGGTTGGTGTGGAAAAGATACATTACCCACAGGTATTTGGGTTACTACAAAACAAACTGCTGGGATATTGCTGATTAGAGATTCACCTGGTGGTAATAAAATTGGCAAGTTAGGCGATAATGAAAGATTATATATTGATGCAGGACCTGTCAATATGACTGTTGGTGGACAAAATGTTTCATATTATCATCATCAAAAAGGATGGTCTGTTGAATGTTCAATATATAATGGTGGTAAATATATCTATTTTAAAAGATAATTAATTAATATGAAAACTACCCATGCATAATTTAACATGGGTAGTTTTTTAATGAAAGAAGCTAAAAATATTTTTCAAATCATGGAACATTTTGTTGCAATTATCAGTTTAACCTGACA
>CAZNLA010000042.1:0-9674 GCA_964573385.1 uncultured bacterium | reverse complement strand
ATTGGAAACCATAATTAAATCAAATATTTAAGTTATCAATTTTATCCCATGAAAGCGTCACTTTCATGGGATTTTTAATATGCTAAAAACTTTATTGTAGGAGTATGTTTAGATTCTATTGCTTTAGGATTTCACACTGAAAGCATTACTTATTCAATTTAAACTTTGATTTTACTGAGTTTTAATCTGTTCTTAGGTAAAAATCTGTCACTATATGCACTCAGTAACCCTTTTTTGCTCATGAAAATAAATCAGGTACCATTGATACAAAAATTCCATTGACTTAGAACTCAAAATATAGAAAGGTGAAGTTAGTCGAATACCCCTATACAGATATTAAATACAAAAAATTCCACTTAAAGTCACTTTAATAAGTTTAGTACCTATTGTTAATCCTGTCGAAGCTACCATTTATAAAATGATTTCTTTAAAAAAACGACGGTGCTGTAAATAGAAGAAAATATTTTTCAAATCATGGAACATTTTGTTGCAATTATCAGTTTAACCTGACAGAAAACAAAAAGGGAGATAAATCTCATGAAAAATTTAGTAAAAATCCTTACTTTCAGTGCTGTTATTGCACTGGTTGCTTTCCCAACATTTGCTGAAGGCACGACGACAATTCAAGAACCGCAAAAGCAAGCGGTTACTGTAACAACTATTGATCAACCGTTAGAATTGACGACAAATCCAATAGAACTTACAGATGATCAGATGGTAAATACTAATGGCGAAAAAGCGAAATGGGTAGAAATAAAATATAAAGACAGCTCTCATAGTACTAAAATGATGGCTGCATTAAAAATGCAAGTCCACAAAAAATTCGGAGTTGGAGACGGTGAATATTATATGGTACAAAACAAAAGTGCTAATAAATGGGAAGTATGGTATAGATACTGGGTGGTTAGGTAGCTACTTTTTTTACAAATAAATATTTTATATAAATTAAGAGTATTATGAAAATAATACTCTTAATTTATATAAAATATTCTTTCTTACTACTCAGAGTTAAACTTACATTACAGATAATCAGATAGTAAATGCTAATAGTTAAAAAGTGAAATGGCTATCCTGGTAATTTCAAAACCACATTTTTCTTGTAGAGAATTGTAAACTGCATCCCCTACAGGAAAATAGATATTATGAGGTTTTGCAATTACCTGTATAAATTAAGTATAAAGATAACACCACCCTTTTAAAATTATGATGCGATAAAATTCAAAACCACAAATTAATAGTAGTTGAAGGCGGTGACATTACATTATACATATGAACCAACATTGAAAATTGACCAACCTTTGGTGATGAAGTTTCTAAGTTGTTTCTTGTTTTATTCTCTAACTTTAGTTCCCAGTTTCTATAACATTACAATGATAAATGAATCAGTTCAGTGTGGCATTAATCATCTTGTTGGCTCTAAAGACTATATAGATAATTGGTTGTTAGATAACTACATGTTTAAAAACTAATACCATCTATAAAAATTAAATATTTAACATGATTTTACGGAACATTTTGCTGCTATTATAAGTTTAACCTGACAGATAACAAAAAAGGAGATAAATCTCATGAAAAATTTAGTAAAAATCCTTACTTTCAGTGCTGTTATTGCACTGGTTGCTTTCCCAACATTTGCTGAAGGCACGACGACAATTCAAGAACCGCAAAAGCAAGCGGTTACTGTAACAACTATTGATCAACCGTTAGAATTGACGACAAATCCAATAGAACTTACAGATGATCAGATGGGAAAAGTACAGGGTGAAAAAGGAAAGTGGATAATTTCTATTGATAGCATTCACACAACAAAATTAGCAGCTATGTTAAAAGTTGCATTTCGAAGTAAAATAGGTGTTGGAGATGGTGAATGGTTTATGCAACAAAATACAAAAACTAAAAAGTGGGAAGTAGGATACAAATATTGGAAACCATAATTAAATCAAATATTTAAGTTATCAATTTTATCCCATGAAAGAGCCACTTTCATGGGATTTTATTTTATTATAACATCAATAAATAGTTTTTATTTATTATCTGATACGTTAAAAACCTTTATAAAACTACACAAAATTGCTATAATTATTTTATAAAATAGATACATTCGGTGTAATACAAAATATTTCTATTTATCTAAAAGTCATTTGATAGATATTGACTTAAATACAATAATATTAACTAATAAGAGGAAACTGTATGAAATGTAGAATTTCAAATTATCGAATATATTTTTTTATCATTTTATTAACAAGCCTTTTACAACTTTGTTACAGTGAACCATTTTTTTATCTTATAGCTATTCATGAAGGTAGAATGTCACTTGAATATCAAACCAGTTTTTCCTACAACAGTAATAAAGTGTTACGGCAAACCACCGAAGTAACATGTGGTCCTACAGCTCTTGCTACGCTATTAAATTATTATTTTTATGAAAATACTTCTGAGATAGAAATGGCTGAGTTATCCGATACTTTTATTAATCAGACTACTACCCTTGCAGGCTTGCGCAACGCTGCACGAATAAAAGGATATGAAGCAGCTGGTTATCAAATGACTTTATCACAACTAAAGAAACAAATTGAAACCAGTAATATTCCGGTATTAATACATTATAAGGAACCTACATTGCACTATGCATTAGTAACTGGAATTATTGACAACTATGTATTAACATCAGATCCTTCAGTCGGCAACGTCACTTTAGATCTTATTGATTTTAACAGACGTTGGAGTGGAAAAGCTTTAGTTATAAAGCCTGGGGACCATAAGGTAAATACAACTTCTGTTCCTGAAGAAAAAAAGTCTGCAGAATTAAGAATAGATAGTTTGAATTGTGCTACAAAAATGATGATGAGATTTCGCTAACTAATTAAAGAAGGAACACAAATGATAAAGTTATTTATATTAATTTTTATTTTATTAACTATTCAGTTATGTATGGCTCAAAATAGTAATTCTACTACCCCTATTACTCAACCATCTTCAACTGAATTGGCTAAACGTTGGCAGATTACTATAGAACCAACCTACGGACTTGATACAACTAAAACAAAATTTTATTCAGATGACGATGGACCCGGGCCTAACGAACCTGTTGAAATTGATTTGACTTCGCGTAATGCATTTCAGACCATCCCTATCTCTTTTCAATACAGTATTTCACCTCAACAATCATTATATCTAAATATACCTTATATCTTCAGATCAGAAGAATTAAAAGGAATAGGTTTAACATTAAACGAATCCCGAAGTGGTTTAGGAGATATTAGATTGGGTTATGAAAATCAGTTTAACCTTTCTTCTGAGTCTACTTGGAGAGGATCATTAGGTATTGATTTGCAAACACCAACTGGCAGCAGTCAATTCAACAGTAATGACGTCGGCTTAATTCCTTTGGGAACTGGACATTATGAAATTACTGGAACATTCGGCATGCAAAAAGTCGCTGATCCACTAATTATTACTTATAGTACAGGAGTTAATTATACTTGTCCAAGAACACTTACAGGATATAGAATAAAACCTGAATTAGGATATTCTATACAGACAGGCCTTGGTTTTGCCATTAATGACCGTATGATATTAACTGAACAACTGCAATATTCCAGAAGTTCTAATGTGTTTTTAATAAGTAATCAAACTACAGAAACAAAGGTAGACCAGGCATATATAACCCATAGTTTGATATATAATAGAGGTAAAAATAAATCTTCTTATCGATTTTCACTTACAACAGGGTTAAACGATGCGAGTACAGATATTATATTAAATGTTGCACTTTTAAATGAGTTTTAAATTAAGGTGATAAATCAATTTGGCAATGTATTGATTTTTATCAATATTGTATTGATTGCTTGTGCTACAGCTTTATCAGTTGCTCGCATTGAATTATAATCTATATTACGGCCTTTTTCAGTTCCAAAAAAGTTATCAACCATAACGATTTCACCTGTTTTTACATCTACAATTCTAATATCTAATTCAGCTTTTGATGTTATTAATGGGTGGTCAATATGCACTAAACCAAGTTGTGTATCGTTTGTAATATCCACAATTTTACCTGTTAACAAATAATTATCATTCACTATTAAATTAATATTATCATTCTTTGAAGTATTACTGTTTATAATACTCAATGATATGTCTTCTGATTTATTAATAACTTTAATATTATTCTCTTTTAACAAATCCAAAATTTTATGTGATACTTTTTTCTCACATTTATTTATTATTTCTGAATGACTTAATTGATTGTTAATAGGTTTTACCGGTATCGTAACTTTATCATCCTGGGTTGTTGATGCATCATTATTAGTATTATTCTTTATAATATTTTCATCTTCTGTAGACTGATATTTTTCTGGTAATTTATTGTCATCGTTATTATTAAACTTTTCATTTGATAATATCATATCATTTGTTTTATCAGCAGTCGGCAACTTTGCGATTATTATATTATCATTAACAGTTTTTTTATCATTTTTTATGGTATTTGTTTTTTTTATCTTATTATTTTTATTTTTCGATTTCGCATTTAAATCATTACTAACAACTGGCACATTAGAAATTTCTGGCTTAATACTTTTTGATGCTTCTATTAACTTTTTGCTCGATTGTGCAGGATAAAAATTATTCGACGGAATAACGGTTTGATTTACTACCAAAACACCGATTACCATAGCAGCAATAGCAGCACCTAATATAGGAAGTAATGGTATTTTACGTGCAGCCACCAGTTTTTCAAACTTCTTGTTATCTAATGACTCATTAATAGCTGTTGGAGTAGTGCTATTATTAAAATTTGTTACAATCTCTTCTGAAAATTCGTCAGAAATTGAACTAACCAATTTTTCAGCATTCCTTCGCGCTACAAATCTACTTTTAAAATCAGTTGGTAACACTTCTTCAGGCAATTGATTCAATAATGGAATGACGGTTCTAAAGTTATCCAATCTTTTTTTACATTCAATACATTCATTAAGATGTGCGTCAAAACTCATACGCATCTTTTCACTTAATGCGCCGTCAATATAATCTGTATAAAAATCAGAAAAGTCTGTGCATTTGTTCATTTTCAATTCACCTATATACTATAACTGATATTTAGCAAATAATGTTCCATGTGATTTCTCTAATTTCTCACACAATGTATGCCTGGCACGGTTTAACCTTGATTTTATTGTACCCATATTTAAATTCAAAATATCAGCAATTTCTAAGTAACTCATCCCCTGAATATCAAACATTGTCAATACTTCACGCGCATCCGGTGATAATTCATTTATTGCTTTATGTATTATTTCTGCATCTGCTGATTTTAAAACAATATCTGCAGGATTAGAATTTAAATCTACAAACTCAGGTTCATCACCATCTTCAGCTGTAATTTCTGAGAAAGATAATGGTTTTCTATTATTTTTTTTCATATGATCATAACAAAGATTCTTTATAATTTGAAACATCCAGGTATTAATTGGATTATCCCATTTATAACGTGGCAACGCATTGTAAATACGCATAAGTGCTTCCATAGTAATATCATCAGCGTCATCACGATTACCTAATAAACGAAATGCATAATTAAAAAGACGCGGTGAAATAAAGTCGACCAAACTGTCAAATGCCACATCATCACCTTGCTGTGCACGTCGTGCTAAAGCCTCTTCTCGTATGTCAGGTTTCATCGACAATTAAATTATCACACACCTTTTGTTAGATTCAAGTATAATATTTCATTGATAACAATAATTAACATAAATAAAATTTAAATATAATATGTTAGATAAATTATACCAAATTATAAATTGTAAAACAATATTTTGAATCATAATATAAAAACAGAAAACTATAATATGGAAAAATGTTTTAACTGATATCTCTTATGTTTGTTGAATTTAAAAAATTTAAATAAATTTATTTATTTATGGAACATTTTGCAATGATCAGAAGTTTAACATGACAGAATACAAAAAAGGAGATAATTCTCATGAAAAAAATCGTTTCCAGTTTAATGCACAAGTATGTTGTGCTGTTCGTAATTGCATCATTAATGATGATGACAACTATGCCGACTATTGCGGCAATGACAACTCAAACAGTTACCCCGGTAACTGTACAAGATGTTCAAATAAGTTCTGACTTAGTAAATGATGAACTAATAACTCTTAGTGAAAATGAAATGGCATCAACTAACGGTGAATTTATAACAATTGCTATAGTTGGTGGTTGGGCAACAATAATGTTTTTAGCGAAATGTGCAGTTGTTGCTGGTGCTTTTGCAGTATCAGTAAAATTGATCAAAGGACAATGGCAATTAACCTATCAGAAACGATAACGATTAAAAATTATTATTCACAAAATTTTCATTATTCACAAATAAATCTTAATGTATAGAACATTTTACAACGATTATCAGTTTAATCTGACGAATAACAAAAAAGGAGATAATTCTCATGAAAAAAATCGTTTCCAATTTAATGCACAAGTATGTTGTGCTGTTCGTAATTGCATCATTAATGATGCTGACAACTATGCCGACTATTGCGGCAATTACAAGTCCTACTGTTACCCCAATAACTGTACAAGAGTTTCAAACCAATAATGATTCATTAAAAGATTGTTCATGTACCCTGGTTGAACTTACTGACGACCAAATGACTGATATCAAAGGAGAGATGGGAGTTGTTGCTGTATGCGCAATAATTACCGCATCATGTGCAGCACTCACTTTAGCATACACAATATATGACAGAGAACGTAGTGCTAAAAATCTTAAAAATCTCCAAAATTGCCAAAAAGTATCAAAAGCAATTACTAAACCTGTTTCGAAGTGGATTCCGTCATCCATTAAAAACTCATTAATTAAAATGGGTGGTCTTGGTTAATAATTTAATATTAGATATCCCAAAATACTCACTGAGCATAATTTATATTCAGTGAGTATTTTTTATTACTACATATTTAAATGACAATAAAATCATTCATTATTTTACATGCACCAAAAATCGCCGGGAATATACAAAATATTCCCGGCGTATATATCTGATAGCACCCGTTCCTAATCCAAAAAAATACTATCTGATTGGTTTTATTTTTCCATTTTTTTTAATATCTTAAACTATTTTTCTCAAATGATAGTAAATTAGGGTCAATTATTTTATAAGAATTCAAGCATCATTTCCGCGCTTTCAACTTCTTTATGGGCAGGTATTCTAACGCCGGCAGGTATTTTTAATCTGGGATGAATGGTTACACCGTCGGATAATTTTACTCCGCCGCGTACCACCACCTCATCGCCTATCGCCACATATCCACGCATTTCAATGGGGTCTTCTTTAGTTGAATGCAATTCCACCATGATGCCGGTAAGGGTATCCTCAACGTAACTATGCGGACCCAGGATGGAACCCGCACCCAGTGAGGAGCGAATTACGGAACAATTTTCGAATATTTCACAGTCGTCATCAATGTTGCAGTCCTGCAATACTGTGCCGGGATAAATCTGTACATATTTGCCTATGCGAACCGGGGGGATAACCGTTACTATACCTTGTTCCATCTTTTGTGCCAGGGTTAAGTTAGTTATCGGGTCGGTTAAATTTAACGATTCATGGTCAATCATGTTGCCTTCCAGATGACCGACCTGGCAATTATATACCTTGCACATTAATGATTTCATTGATGTAAACTTGCCGGTAAGGGTATCAACCATGGTATTCAGATAACTGTTAATATTGCCCAAATCGCCCATACGTCCTATTTCATTTACATATACCGGGTAACCTGCCGCAACCAACCATGGCAATAAATCACCACCAATATCCAATTTTTGCATACGCATTTTATTACACACCGGTTCTTTTGCTATCTCCCGCAATCGCGCGGTATCAATCATATAAAATCCGGCATTTGTTAATAACGGCGGCAAATCCACACTGTTACCATTCTGAAAACCGAATTTTGCGTAAATCTGTCCCAGGGTTGGTTTTTCAATAAACCCTTTTACCCGTCCGTTGTCATCACTTTCTATCAAACCATATCTGCCGGCGATTAATTCTGCCGGTTGCCGTGCTGCTGCAATGGTAATAACCGCACCGTTTTCCTGATGGCACCTTAACATTTCCTGCAGATTTATATCCAGTATTGAATCGGTGGGGAAAACGAACGCCGTTTCATTAATATTAAAATGTTCAAGATTAGTAATTAGCGCGTCACCACTACCGGTATTTTCATGATCATAACGTACCGGTGAATACCGTATGCGCACATCCAAAAATTCCCCATAACCAACAATATTTTTTATCTGATACCTGTTTTCTTTGCCTTTTGTTATTAAAACATAATCGTCAATGCCTTCGTCTTTAAGTATCTTCACCATCCAATCCAAAACCCGCCTGCCAACAAAACGCACTGCCGCCTTGGCGCGCAGATAACCTTTTGCTTTTAACGTTAACGGACGAAACCGAATACCCTGACCCGCGGCAAGACCAATTCCCAAAATCTTTTCCATCATTCATCCTCCAAAGTTGTATTTTATCATTAAAGTACAAACAACCGATAAAAAATCATCAGTTGCACCAATAATAATTGTAAATATTATACACCGATATACCGCAAATTACAATATTAAAGTTGAAAATTATTTAAAAAATAATCAAGACCTTAAGCGAAACTCCTGATAAGGCAATTGCAAAACCTGATTATATCTATTTTTTCTATAGGAAAAACCGTCCTCGGCATTCTGCTTTGAGACAGAAACCTTCTATTAACGGAATGCCGGGGGCGGCATTCCCTACAATTCAGACAGGTTTTGCACTTGCCTGCTGATAATAAAAAAATGCGGTCTTGTATAAAACAAAACCGCATTCATACAGAATGAACTTCTCAGCGATTATTTCGCTAAGTCATAAGTATAATTAACGCCAGCAAAGATTTTCGCTTTGTCTGATGTGTCCTGTACGCCTGCCTGAACACCAAAACCGTCACCCAGGTCATAACTTGCTTTAACAGCATAGCCTGAACCGCGGAAGATGTATTCAGCATCAACAACTAAATCGCCGGCTTGAGCAAACTTTGCGTCAAAGCCAATAGCAGGATTCAATAATCCAACACCGTCAGTTGCAACACAGCCAATATTAACGTTGGCATTAACAGCAACATCTTCTAAACCTAATGGCAGTGCTTTTGTCATTGCGCCATACAGACTGTAGGTGAGTTTAGCTTTGTCGCCAGCGGGTTTGTCGATAGTTGCGCCAACAGCATATTTGCTGTCCCAATAGTTGAGTGGGGTTACCCACTTGCCAGCAATACCAACTGTTTTGCCATTTAACAGATAGTTGGCACTGGCTTCCCAGTTTTCTGCTACACCATATGTAACAGCAATGGGGTACAATGCGTCAGGATCGGCATCATTGTAACCGACTGACAAATTAACTTTGTCCAGATCAGCCACTGCCGCGTTAGGAGTAACCGTTAGACCTGTCTGACCAGTGAAGGTCGTTGTGGCCATAGCTGCAGATACCAGACATGCAGCAATCCCAAGCAGAATGAGTTTTTTCATCCCTCTGTTCCTTTTCCGGCTCTGATGGTGTCTATTGTTTCCCATCAACCCGGCTTTGCTAAGATTTCCTCTCCCCCGACGAAGAGGATGTATGATTAAGGCTTTTAGCCTGACGGGC
>CAZNLA010000041.1:0-19197 GCA_964573385.1 uncultured bacterium | reverse complement strand
TGGGCGGTCAAATCAAGTGAGCAAAAACAGGCGTGAAGCGTGAGTAGCTACATTAATGTTACTTCTCTTTAAAATAACTTTAATTATACCTAATATCTCTAATGAATTGTTGCTAAACCATGCATTTTTGTTGTTAGTTCTAATTACTAATAAACCACTATTTATTTCTATTGTTTGAATTTCATTGATACTAATTCTAAAACACCCAGTATTAGTGGTAATTTCAAGAAAATTATCATTAAATAATTCAATACTAACTAATGTATAATTTTTGATAATTTTAAAATACCAAATAAGATAAGTATCAAATAGTAGAATGTAAAAACAACTAGTATAACATTCAAAATCTGATTTCCAATTTATAAAAATTGAAAGATGTAGACCTAACAAAAATAAACTTGCTAATATCAGCGCCAGAAAACCTCCTATACTAAATATATAATCTAAAACAGATGACACATTATAAATCCCAACCAATATGTTGCTATTGTTATTTTTGTCAATATTAATTATCCGGTTTTTTGTATCCTCAAACTCCACAATAGCCTTGCTACCTTCCCAATTTTTCACTCGTAATCTTACAAATCTGCCTTCGCTATCTATAACATACCCATCGGTCTCTGTATCAAAATATTCAAGACCATTATACAAATCATCATCATCATTCTCAAGTTGATACATGTCAACAACTGCACCATCTTCTACATAATATACAAACAATGGATATGCAGGTTTTTTCATATTATCACTCTCGTTATTATTATCCATTTTTATCCTTCATCTCTATTTAATGAATTATCCATTTCTACATTTCTACCTTCATTAACAATCTAAAAATGCAAAATTAAAAATTATTGCAAACTATCCACTGTGTTACTCTGTACCAAGATCTGTGACCTTTGTGGTTAAAAATCAAAATAGGTCACAACTCGTTGGTTGTTGGTATATTTTATGGATTGCATAAAGTGGCAAAATATCAACATCATTCAAACGGCCAAAGTTCTCCAGTGATACCCGTAATCCGTGTGGAAATCCTCGCAATTTAAGGAATATTCTCATACTTTGCATTGTCCCGCGTATACCGGATTTCACTTCCACCGGGACGATATCATTTCCACGCTGAATAACATAATCCACTTCAGCATTTGACCCGCGGTCATCGCGTTGCCAATAAAACAGTTCCGGACGACGATGTGATGATTGATACGCGGCAAGGTGTAATCCTACTATTAATTCTGCCATGCTGCCATTATTCGTTAATGCTGTTTCATCTGCTGTCATATGAGACGACATATTTAATCCTAACAATCGCTGATGAATCCCCACATCAAATAACAGTGCCTTAAAAATCCTTCTGTCAGTCATCGTTCCTAATGGTATTCCAGTCGCAGGTGTCTTGAAGACTTGATGCACCAGACCAGCCTTAACAAGAAGATCCAGCACATTAAGTATGGCTGTCGATTTAATATCTCTTTCCACTTCTGCGCAAATAAACTTTCCCCCAGTCTGAGCCGCAACAGACCGAAAAGTCTCTGCAAGCCGTTCCAATGGTATTCGTCTGCGGTATTTTGCAAAATCATCCTGAAAAGTTAGTATTAAATCATCCAAAACATTCATAACCCGGAGAAGATCATGCGATGCAACGTAACTATTTACCGCTTCTGGCATGCCACCTACAAGCATATATGTCCGTAAATATTCAATCAGTTTTTTATGAAATGGCAGATCCAACGGTTTATCAAATGACGCGGTATCTATCATTTCAACTAATGATTTCTCTCCTAAAGCATCTAAAAACTCAGGAAAAGTTAATGGATACATAAACCGAGAAGTCAATCGTCCCACACCAAGTGATGGGATATCCTGTAACGCGAATTCTAATAATGACCCGGCCGCGATGACATGTAAATTCGGCATCTGTTCATGAAAAAAGCGTAATGCTGCCAATACCGCGGGACATGATTGAACTTCGTCAAAAAAAAGTAATGTTTGCCCCTCTATAATAGGAACCCCAATAAATGCAGATAATTTTTCACATAATGGCCTGGCACTCAGGGCATCATTAAAGAAAAACTTTGCATCCGGTCTTTCTTCAAAATTTATTTCTACAAAATGCCGGAATGATTTACCCAATAATCTAACAGAATAAGTCTTACCTACCTGTCGTGCACCTCTTAATAGTAATGGTTTTCTTTCTTTTTCAGCAGCCCATGCCGCCAATTCAATCTCGATATTACGTTTCATGATGGTAAATCTCCCAAAATAATACCCATTATTTACCTGAATTCGCCCATTTGCATACCCATTATACAACTAAATTCGCCCATTTGCATACCCAATGCGTTAAATTCACCCCGGATAATTAGTCTTGTACACACTGTCAAGATGCTCGTGATGCATTATTTTCTTACCTTTTCCCGAAATACAAAATTGATAATCAGGTGTCAAAACAGAGAAATAAGGCTGTTAAAATGCTTAATTATGTCATTTTGCTGGTCTTTATATGATTATAATGCGGGTAACAAAATATTTTGATATAATAATTGCAGATTGGAACGTTTCTGTAATCTAATTTTGCGAGGGTACAAAATGCGTTTAAATAGTTTCATGCCAGTTCTTATGGCCGTTTTTATGACATTCACACTTAATGTCATTGCCGTAAACAACTGGGTGAATATTCCCCCTGCGGAATGGCAGGGAAATATAAAAGCTGAAGTTACCGGGATGAAAACGCCTATGGCGGCGATAGTTGGTTATCCCACCCGCGAAGCATCTCCGATAAATATAATCAGCGAATTGGAATTGCCTGCCGGGGTATATGAAATTCGTCTGGTATTGCGACCATCACATGTTGGCGGTGCAGTCGCTTTTAATAGCGGATTAAGAGTGAAAACAGATGCTGAATCATTTGATTTGCAAGGGCAATATTTCGCGCGGGTAAACCAACCGGAAAGCAGGATTATTAAGGTTATCAAGACAAAACCAGGGGCAATTAACCTGCGGTTATCCGCGTTTACCGATTCGGTGATTTTTCAAAACGCGCAACGTGATGAGAAAAATAAAAAAGCGGGTGGCAATGTGCAACCCGATGACCCGGAAGAAGATGTTGAAGATGTCGAAATAGGACTTTCACCAGCATCAACCTTTTATTACCTGTTGGATAAAGTTGAATACCGGCAATTATCGCAAACCGGGTGTGTTACCCGGGTGAATACAGATAAAATACGCTACAACCCCGGTGATACTTTAAAAGGTACAGTTAATGTAACCGACTTAAGCGGTAAAGGTGGCGATGGCACAGTAAATTTATACTTTGAACATTTTGTAAATGAAAGAACCAAAGTAAAAACATTGCCGGTAAAATTAACCGCGGACCCGCAAACACTGTCATTTGATATCGCTTTGCCCAAAGAAGAGTTAGGATACGCGTTGATAGGTGAATATGTATCTGCTGACGGAAAAGATAAAGATGAAAGCGCGGAATATTTTAATATCGCAAAGAACTTTAACCGGGTCGCGTTGTTTGGCGGTGGTGCCGGCAGCACCCGAGATGTTACTCTTGACGATGATACTGTAAGGCGCGCGATAAATGCATCCCGGTCTGAATATTATAACGCCTGTGAATATTTCGCCTGGGCCGAGGATGACATGGTGGAGATGAGTTCTGATGGTGATTACTGGTTTTCTGGCCAGACTAATTACCATATGAACAAACAAACCATACAAAAACAGATTCGCCTGGCCCATGAACAAGGCATATCAATGGTAACTTACGGCAAGTTTGTTATGTCCGGATACCCGGGATGGAAGACCGCTTATGATTACCCCAGCGACCATAGAAGCCAATATTATTACCCGGTAGGAATGTGGGAAGGGGTGAACAGCACCATACTGGATAGATTCCGCAATAAAGAAACAGTGCCATATTCCCCACTGCCAACAGTGCCGGGAAACGCATATTATGTATGGTGGCAGGAATTCATGCCGATAAACCCTGACGCTACCCCGCGAATGTCACGCATTGCCGCAGAAGAAGTAATACGTTCTATAGACATGTTCGGTTGGGACGGTATACGTTGGGATGGTCATCCCCGTGGTGGCGGACAATGCGGTGGTGG
Organism: uncultured bacterium; assembly: GCA_964573385.1. Classification (GTDB taxonomy): domain Bacteria; phylum Armatimonadota; class Hebobacteria; order CAIYQO01; family CAIYQO01; genus JBAXQQ01. Next base: position 15,079 of record CAZNLA010000041.1, on the reverse strand, counting down.
CAATGGCAATTACGACCAGGCGGCGGCACGGCGAACACAATCGCTGGTGCGATATTTTAAAGAGATTGTAAACGAAAAATATCCCAATTTTGGACATGGATACAATTACCTGCTGATTGAACCCAAAAAAGATTATAACTGGGCATTGGAAGATTTTGAATTGGATGAATTATGCCGGGGTGGCGGGTTATTAATGAATGAATCCATCGGAAATGCATCTGCCGGTTGGACATTTGATTCTATCGTCCGCAATCTGCAGGTAGAAGGTGATTTATGCCGCGAACGTGGCGGGTATTACCTGGGCATCAGCTACGCAAAATCCCCACGGGATGTAATAGTGGAAAGCGCGTTATGGGCATCTGCCGGCGCCAGACCATATACATCCGCAATGAATAAATCGACACGCCGATATTGCACTCGCTATTCGCAATATACATTGGATGAAAACCTGCGCAGACTGACAACACCGGAAAAAATATTGGCGCCACAAACAGAAACAAAGCTGTGGTGGCAACCATTTGTATACGAAACACCACTGACTAACGGTAAACGACAAATAGTTGTTAATTTGCTGAATATTCCAAGACAGGCAAAACGGCCACCGCGGGACGGCGAAGTAAAACCGGAATGGGATATGCCGGCGGGAACAGACCCGGTAACATTTGCATTAACGTTGCCGGCGGGTATACACGCCACCGGTGCCAGCATGATAGATCCGCGAACCCTGGAAATTATGCCGTTAACATTAAAAGATAACCTGTTGAATATACCTGCGATTGCTATCTGGAATGTGGTTATAATAGACATCACTGTAGATGCCAACACCCCTTCACTGGCAAGTTTGTATGGTTCGCCAAAAACGTTTGGCGTGTTGCGTACCGATCTGAAAAATACCAGAAAACCTGAAGTATTGCTGGATCCAAAACGGGAGATTTGGGAAGTAAATAAAGATATGTCTGTTTTAGCCCCGGATTGGAGCACAAAAAACGACGAAGAACAAAAAGCCATTGACGCACTGGGATGGGATGAACACAATGCCGCGGTATTGAAAAAAAGAGATAATAACAACCCGGATGAATATATTAAAGCATGGTGGCATGGCGGGTCACTGCCAGCAGATTTAAAGTTCAAAGATAATACCATTGCTTTTGGCGATTTAACCCCGCATAGAAATGGCAAAGTTGATATTTATTATGGTCGTGGCGCCATGGATTATCGCTTGCGGGTACCGGCTATATTTGCCGGAATCGAGAAATTTAACGCATATGACGCGCCATTGTGGGGAGCATTAAAACAGTCACCCAATATGGGCCTGGCATATGGTGTACCATGGTCACGGTATCCAGATTTCGATTTACTGCTTTTCACCGGTATACCGCATTGTGCCATTGGCGCGGAAAACGCGTATGGCATGACAAAATATGTTAAAGATGGTGGTGCAGTATTTTTCACCGGTGGCGAATATGCGTTTGGCAAAGGCGGGTACCAATATACTGTATTGGAACGCGATTTACTGCCGGTTTTGTGTGCAGAGACAGTAGACACCAGAGTTAGCCAAACCCCGTTATTACTGGAACCCGGCAAAGATTTTGCGGAATTGAAATTTAACGCGAATTTTGCCGGTAAACCCGCGTTTTGGGTATGGAATCAGGTTGCGCTTAAAAATGACCCGGGTGTTAAGGTATTCCTGAAATCCGGCAACCGTCCCATTCTGGTGGGATGGCAATGCGGCAAGGGACGGGTAGCCTGCCTGTTAATCGATTATCGCGGTAAATCTGACAAAGACGCAACAGCATTTTTTGACTGGGCAGACTGGCCGGGGTTAGCACGCGCGGTAATTACATGGTTAGCACCTGATGCTGGTAAAGTAGATAAAAAGGTTGTAATGGCGGATATGCCGGAATTGCTGAAAACACTGGCGGAAGATACGGCAACAGATGTATCCATGCGGGAAGTTAAGAGTAATGATGACCCCGGAGATGTGGAAGATGTTGTCGCGGATGACGCAGGCATGATACTTGACGATAAAACATTGAAAAAACGAATACCGTTATTGAAACAGTTATTGCAGGGAGAAGGCGCGGAAGCAGGTCTGGCATTGGCTGAACAAGCAATAAAGGTAGGAAATATCCCGGAAAATCTGCGCCAGGAGATGATGGATTTCGCTGCCAATAACAGGCCAAACGGTAAAAAACTTGAAGATATCGCCAGTGCTGCGGTAACCAGTTCCAGTGCGGTTGCGCGTAATGCCGCTATTCAACTGCTTGGCATGGCAAACGGCACGGCTTTTTTGAAGGTTGTTAAAAATCCACCACACGCGGAAGATATAAATTTATATGACCGCGACCGCGCCATCGCCTTTGGTGTGGTATTCTGCACCACTGCAGAATTAACCGAAGAGGGGAAAACACGCGTGAAACAGTGGAATAACATGGAAAAACAGGTTATTGATAAATGGACAGATAAAAAAGGATTCACGCTGGCAGCACCTGAACACCCCGGCCTGGACGCGGAAGCACTTTTCCAACGGGTGGCGTGGTTGGCCTACCTTTCCCGCGTTGACGCGAAAAATTATGGCGCACAATTTGCCCGGGAATGGTTGATGACTGCTGAATATCAGGACTACTGCGACCGCACCACCAGTAACTTATGGAGCGATGGAATGTCACCATTCGAAAGAAAACGCGCTATTGCAAAAGGTGAAGAATGGGGACGGCTACGCGGATTGCTGGGACGATTGCGCGAAGTAACACGCCCGGACATTGAAGCGTTAATAAAAAATCAACCGGATGTGGTTGGCGATGGTTTCCGACAAGCCCATTTCACCCTGGAATTCCGCACCGCCTTGAACTTGCTGGGAAATCAAAACCTTAAAATTACTGCCGCTATTTTAGAAAAACTAAAAACAGCAGAAAACGCGGACCTGGCAGAATTTGCCAATGCAAGATTAAACTTTGGTAAATAAATTATCTGACTAAAATAAAATATTTATAAATCTAAAGTGTAAGGGCAATCCCATTTGGGTTGCCCTTTTTTCATTAAAAGGCTTTTATTGAAGGGGTAATTCTTTTTGAACAATGATGTTCCCTTAAGGTCACTGAGACTGGCGAAGTGGCCATTTTAAAGCAAATTTATTGTTTAAGCGAAAGTTCTATCTGATTTTATATTCAGGAAAATCAGTTAATCAACCTTCAATTTTGGTATTTATCATGGTAAAATAGGTTTTGCCTTTTTTTAAAATATATTTAAAAAAATAATATTAAAATCATTTATTTGTGATATTTCTGTGATATTACCACTGTATTATATATTAGATAAAAGATTTTCGCTTGTTTTGGGTATCTTATGCGGCATTATATAATCCGCGATAAAGTGAAATATCTGCATGCATATAAAGGAGACATCTATGAAAAATTATACATTAGTTGTCACATTGTTCATCTGCGTTATATTGGCACTAAACACATTGGCAGCAGAGAATATGCCCGGTTACGCGTTGATACCTGCAGGTAGTTTTGAAATGGGTGACCATTTGGGATTTGTTGACCCAAAACATGGTGGTGATGAAACCCCTATACATGCAGTTACTTTAGATTCCTTTTATATGGCAATTTATGATGTCACCAATCAGCAATATTGCGATTTTCTGAACTCAAAAAATATAACGAAAACAATTGAAGTTCGTAAAGGTGGCGTATATCTGCCCGGTGGCACTGAATTGTTATTTGAAACCCGGGAAATGTCACAATACAGCAGAATTGGTTGGGATGGCAAATTATTCAGCGTATTGGATAATAAAGAAAATCATCCTGTGGTGTGCATACGTTGGCCGGGGACGGCATTATATTGCAATTGGTTAAGCAGTCGGCAAAAATTGCAATTATGCTATAACACAACCACCTGGGAATGCAACCTTAACAATAATGGTTACAGGTTGCCGACAGAGGCAGAATGGGAATATGCCGCCCGGGGTGGTTTACAAAACCCATATCGTAACTTCCCCTGGGGAGACGACGCAGACGCCACCAAAGCAAATTGGCCGGAATCAAAAAATCCATTTCGCGCCGGCGCAGAACCATGGACCACCCCGGTAGGATTTTTTAATGGCAAACTTCAGAAAAAAGCGGACTTTAACTGGCCGGGCAACCAGGAAAGCTACCAGACTTCAAACGGCGCAAACGGGTATGGGCTATATGATATGTCAGGCAATGTATGGCAATTTATTAATGACTGGTATAGTCGCGATTATTATGGTTATAGCGCAACAGATAACCCGGGTGGACCAATTGTGGGCAGTAAAATGCCGGATGGCAAAGCATATCGTGGTATGCGTGGCGGCAATTGGTATAACGGCGAAAATGGACATGGAAGAGTATCCAACCGTAATCCGTCATATTTCCGTGGACCATTAGACCCAAATCACCCATATTATCATCTCGGTTTCCGGGTAGTGCTTCCGATTGTTGCTGATAATAATGCAGTTACTGCCACCACCACAAAAACCGAAAAATTACATGCGGATAATAATGGTGATAACCCACCAATACCTGCCGATGCTCCACCAGCAATAAATGACAATAAAAAACCTGCACCGGGCGGGATTCATCTGTTGCCACCACAGGCAGAAGCAAAATTGAACCTTACCGCAGACCAGCAAAAACAATTATCTGATTTAGAAATTGAAGTGAAAGCAAAATTAGATAAAATATTAACGCCTGCGCAATTACAACAGATTGAAGATATGCGACCGGCAAGGCAACAGGATAATAATAGTAATGGCAATACCAAACCAAATACCAATGAAGGAAACCGACCACCGAAAACAAGTAATAATACAAAAACAAAACCAACAACCAATGAAGACAACAACCAACCGGGACAGGATGAACCCGGAAATGTAAATAATAAAGATACAACCAATACCGTTAATGAAAAGACCGGATTCGTCCTTACCAGCACTGCTGTTAAAAATGGGGGGATATTGCCAATTGAATATACCGGCGATGGAGCAAGTGCAACCTTGCCATTGGCATGGAGTGGCGCACCAGAAGGCACGAAAAGTTATGCGTTAATTATGCACCATATTGACCCACAGGGGACAGCAAAATGGTATTGGGTGCTTTATAACATCCCGGCCAATACCAAAAGCCTGCCTAAAAATGTGAAGGGAATTGGCATATTAGGAAATAACAGCGTAAATGAATGTACCGAATATGCGCCGCCGAAATCAAAAGGACCTGGCGCTAAAAAATATATTTTCACCATTTACGCACTTTCCGCAACACCGGATATAACAGTTCAGCCTGCAAAAGTAAATCGTGAAGTATTGCTGAATGCCATGAAAGATAAAATAATCAGTACAGCAGAATTATCAGTTGTATATTCACGCACTGGTGATGAAGTTAAAACAGACCCTAACCCGGGTGAAAACCAGACCGAGAACCAGCCTCCACGGCCGGATGAGCAAGGTAATGAAAAAAATGATAATCGACCACCAAGACCAGATGAACAAGGCAATGGGCAGACCGATAACCGACCGCCAAGACCGGATGAACAGGGAAATGGACAAACAAATAACCAGGATGGCAGAAATAACGCGGAAAAGACAGGGTTGGCAGCCAATAAAATCCCTGTATCACCCACACCCGGACAAACAGTCGGGTTATACCTGAACACCGCAAAATCGTTCAATGGTTATACATTAATGTCACCTAAACATAATACCGCAACATATCTGTTAGATAATAACGGGAAAATTGTTAATCAATGGAAAAGCGAATATGAACCCGGTCAATCATCATATATTTTGCCCAACGGACATTTATTGCGCACAGCAATGCTTAAAATCCAGGGTGGAATCGGTGGTGGTGAAGGCGGACGAATAGAAGAATATGATTGGGACGGAAAAATGTTATGGCAGTTTGATTATGCTACCCCCAATTACCAGTTGCATCATGACATAAAACCATTACCAAATGGGCATATACTGGCATTGATGGTGGAACGTAAGACTGGTTTTGAAGCAATTGCGGCCGGTTTTAATATTAAAAATCTACGCGATGGTTACCTTGTTCCCGATGCGGTGGTAGAAATAGAGCCTATTTACCCCAAAGGCGGAAAAATAGTATGGGAATGGCATGTATGGGACCATTTAATTCAAAATAATGACAAAACAAAGGCAAATTACGGTGACGTTGCCAATCATCCGGAACTGATTGATGTTAATTGCAGTGGACGTGCTGTACCGGCATTCTGGAATCATATGAACTCAATTGCATATAACGCGAAACTTGACCAGATAATGTTAAGCGTGCGCGGTTGTAATGAAATATGGATAATTGACCACACCACCACAACTAAAGAAGCCGCGGGGCATACCGGCGGAAAACAAGGCAAAGGTGGCGATTTAATATATCGTTGGGGAAACCCGGCAGCATACCAGTGCGGCACAGAAAAAGAGAAACAACTGATTCAGCAACATGACGCCGAATGGATACCGGATGGGTATCCCGGTGCTGGCAATATAACAATCTTCAACAACGGATACGACCGCGGGTGGTCAAGCATTGAGGAAATTGTTCCACCGGTTGATGCAACAGGAAAATATACCCTTGAAAACGGCAAAACATACGGACCCGCAAAGCCTGTCTGGCATTATGAAGCAAAAAATAAGACTGATTTTTTCTCCGCGGAGATTTCCGGCGCATCGCGTTTGCCAAATGGCAATACCCTGATTTGTGCCGGTGTTATCGGTAATTTATTTGAAATAACATCAACCGGCGAAACTGTATGGCAATATGTTAACCCAATGGTCCGTGGTGGTATCCTTGCCCAGGGCGAAATCCCCGGCAAGGATATGCGCGGCCATTTATGGAACGCTGTATTTAAAGTTAACAGATACGCCCCGGAATACCCCGGTTTAGCAGGACATGATTTAACCCCGAAAGGTGTTGTTGAACTGCCTGCTGCGCAAAAGGGTAAAACCGGATTAGATAATTATGTGGAAAAAAACAATAACCCGGGTGATAATGCCCGACCACCCCGCAATGAGAAGCGCTGAAAATAACATGGAGAAAGATATGAAAAAGATAGTTATTGCTTTTATTTTGCTGGCAATATCAGTTTTTGCGTACGAACGATTACAGGGACCGACAGAATTGCTGTTCAGCAATAAGGCGAAAGCCTTTAATGGATACACACTGTTTGGGGTTGGCAGTCGTACTTACCTGCTTGATATGGCGGGCAGAGTTGTTCATACCTGGCCAGTGGGTACTAACCCGCATTTGTTGGATAACGGAAATATTCTTGACGCGTCAAAAGATGACCCAAGTGGTTTTCAGGGATTTATTGAGGTGGATTGGGACGGTAAAACAGTATGGGAATTTACTGAGAAACGTGCCGGATATTTTCCGCATCATGATTGGGTGCGAATATTTAATAAAAAACTTAACGCTCCTACCACGCTATACATTGCCAATAAAACTATCACCAATGACCAGGCTATCGCCGCCGGCGCAGATCCCAAAAAAGCACCATATCGCGATGGCCAGATGGATGCGATAGTTGAAGTAGATATGAAAGGTAATGTAGTTTGGGAATGGTGGTTTTTTGACCATGTAATACAGGATATTGACCCGGCAAAACCAAATTATGTCGGCGAAGGTAAAACCATAGCAAATTATCCCGGACGTATAAATATTAATATGCCCGGCAAACCACTTCGCCGCGATTGGCTTCATTGTAATTCCATTGATTATAATGCTGAATCGGGCCATGTGGTTATAAACTCGGTCCAGGGAGAATTATATGTAATCGACCATGACGGCACTTTTATCAATGGTGACGCCAAAGCCAGCATCACAAAAGCCGCCGGGCAGGACGGTGATTTTCTTTACCGTTTTGGCGACCCGGCACGATATTCGCAGGGAGACCCCCCTAAAATACTTGAAAATTGGGATTCGGCAACTTCCGGACACAAACAGATGGGCGGTGCCCACGATGTGCAGTGGATTCGTCCCGGACTTGCTGGTGCCGGTCACCTGATGATTTTTAATAATGGACAATACCTTTATCAGCGAACCCCACAATCATCCATCCTGGAAGTTAATCCTTTTCTTAACGCCAATGGCCAGGATACCGGCAAATATGTAAACCCGCCAGACGCAGGATACAAACGGGAAACATATGATAAAGATACCCACAATGAACCACGTATGGTATCACGACAAATTGTCTGGAATTACCGGTCAATTAACAGCCATGGCTTTTTTAGCCATATCGGGTCCAGTGCTCAACGATTACCAAATGGCAATACCTTTATATGTTCAGATACTGAAGGTCATTTTTTTGAAGTAACATCTGCCGGTGAAATAGTATGGGAATATATTAACCCGGTCACGCGGGATGGCGCGGTTAAAATGCTGGCCGACGCGTTACCCATGGTTAATTCAGTCTTTCGCGCGTTTCGGTATGCCACAGATTACCCGGCATTCGCAAACCGCGAACTAATACCGCAAGGCACCATAACCGAACGGGCAGCACAAGGGTTAGATATACAACCGAAAAAACAACCACCCGGTGAACGCCCACCCCGCAATGACCAACCAAAAAATTAATAATATGGTGTAATGTTTAAACCACTCCCAGCACAGGTCGCATATAATTACTGACATTCTGTTATATTATATGTAACCTGCGCTGGGTTCATTTTCAATACATCATCTACCAGCCTGATTGCTTTCTTCATCCGCGCTTCATGAGAACCGCTTAATATCTCCCATCGTCTGCCGGTTACTGTTAGTTCGGCTATAAACTGTTGATGCATATCATGACGAATATCTTCACCATCGCGCAGACCATCCTGAACAAATGGGATTTCATCACCGGTTAATAAATACAGATCATAATGACGGTTATCAGCAATTTCTGCGACCTGTTTACTGCGATAACCCATATAACGCAAATGCCAAAGTGTGGTAGCAAACGGATCAGTATCACATATCAGCACCCGGTTAGCAGTGCGGGCGGCCATATCTTCGCGGCGCGATTGCTCCCGGGCAATTTCTACAAACTCTTCACTTCCCCACTCACCATTATAATCCGCATCCATCTTTACTTCACTATATTCACGTCCGTATTCCGGCACCCAATTAGTATGGTAATATTTTGCCAATGCCATTGCCATGGTAGTAGTTCCGGTAGATTCTGCACCAATTACACATATACGTTTAATATAATAAGCGCGCATTCGTGGCGATAAAAATTGTAAATGTTCCAGCGGATTATTTCGCAGCATAGTGCCAGAACATGGCACTTCTACTCTCATGCGGTCTACAGAAATATGCTTGCTCCCCATAGCCAGGGCATAAGGATCGCCATAATCTTCTGAAGTGAATACTGCATCAGGCGCACTGCCCAGCAAATCAACAGTATATGCAGCCCACCCCAGGGTATCATCATCTGCAAGAGTATCTTCCACCGGAATTATATTCGCCATTGGGTGTTCTTCGCGAAGTGCTTCCAACCGGACATCTATCGGCACAGATTGTTCGGGTTTATGACATACCATTACTGTTACATGATTACAATGCGCAATTGCAGTATTTATAAGGTAATGATGTCCACGGTGAGGCGGGTAAAATTTCCCCACTACAACCCCGGTATTAAACTGTTTCATGACATCCCTCGTCAATATTTGTATTTATCGGTTCATCCACGATTAATGTTTTCTTCCATGCAGTATAACCAGCTAGACACATACTAATAAATACTGCGTAAAGTATAGCAGTAAGGTAGAGTTCTTTGTAAATGTATAAATAAATATATATGATATCCGCGGTTATCCAGAAAAACCAATTTTCCAGTCGTTTAAAATTTAACAAATATTGAGCAATAAGACTTAGAACTGTTGTTAAAGCATCCAAAAATGGTGCTGAATCATGTATGATGGATAAATAATAAGTTAAACCAGTGGTAGCCAATATACCGATAACAGCAATAATTACCCCTTCACGAATATGAAGCCGATTAACACGCAACATGGTAAAATTAACACCACCACGAAGCCATTCATACCATCCATGTATACCCAGAACTACATAAATAAACTGTAATCCCATATCACCATATAATTTTGAATTTAGAAATAGAACAATAAAAAAGAAGTTATTCGCCAACCCAAGCGGAAAATTCCAAATATTCTGCTCCACCACCATCAATACACATACTGCACCGGTTATAAATCCCCAAACCTCAATAACACCTAATGGAAATTTACCATTGGGTACCACAGGTAGTAAATTATAAGCGCCTGCAAGCAAAATTAATGAAGCAATAATTAAGACAATCCAAATCCATTTACGCAAGATTCCACCTCTCTACCGGGTTTAAATATAATGTAAATTATGCAGATGATAGCGAAATATGTCAATGTTATATATAGAGATGGGTTATTTATTAATACGAAATAAGGCATAATTAATCATGATGGTGGTGCTTATGCATTGGATGCTGTTGACCAGTTATTAACATACCAACCCCGAAGGGTGTCGAACAATAACAACAGGGATATATCGTATGTTCGACATCCTGACGGGGTCGATTATCTTTGAATGGTAAGATTTCTATAGACGTGAGACTCCTAACGGAGTAAAGGTCCGGTAATTATTCCATAAATGTGAATAACAATGAAGGCGTTGCCGTGGGCTATGGAATTAAAAATGGAGAAATAAATGAAAAGATATGAAGAATATTTTCGGTTTTATTGACCCCATTCCTGTTAAATACTGGTGTTTATTCCGGTACATCCCGGGGTGAATAGTAAACCTGTCACAATATTATTATCTGCGATAAATACTTTTTGCATAGCCCATTAATGATTGTTATAATAAGCTAGGGGTATGGTGATGAATACGATGTTGGATTATGGCGGGATTTCACTGAAGAAGTTTGAACTGCCACAGTTAACTATAGACACATGGTGTCCGCGCATCCCGATTGTTGAATATGAAGAGCGCATGCAAAAAGTTGTTGAATGTATGCAACAGTCGGGAATTGATGTGTTGTTGGTATATGCCGATCGCGAACATTTCGCTAATATCTCTTATTGCACCGGCTTTGACCCACGTTTCGAGGAAGCAGCACTGTTGTTGGATACCGCAGGGAACCGGGCACTGCTGGTTGGTAACGAATGCCTTGGTTGCCTACCCGATCCAAGCCTTAATTGCCTAACGATACTTTTTCAGGAATTCAGCCTACTCGGTCAACCGCGTGGGGAGTCTTCATCACTCCGACAGATATTCACTGACTTCGGAATCAGTCCCGGCACGATTGTTGGTTGTGCTGGCTGGAAATATTTCAACGAATCACAGAATTGCAACATTGAAATTCCCGCCTATATTGTCGATCAACTGCGCGAGATAACCGGCGACTGGTCCCGCGTGCGCAACGCCAACAACATCTTCATGAATCCAGTCAATGGACTGCGCATCATCAATTCCGCCGATCAAATTGCACAATTTGAATATGCCCAGGCGATATCATCTTCGTCTGTTCATACAGCTATGTCCAACATCCATGATGGAGTAGCTGAATACGAAATCGAGCGTTATCTGGACAGCAATGGGTTGCCTTTGACTACACATCGCACAATACGATTCGGCGAAAGCATGAAGCGAAGCCTGGTCAGTCCGACAGACAACCGCGCCAAGACCGGCGATATGTGGAGCATGGCAATGGGTCTGCCAGGTTCGATGATTTGCCGTGCCGGTGCAATCGCCACAGGTCCGCATGATCTTGCCCCGGATACCCGCGCTTTCTACCCGCGTTTTGTAGCCAACTATTTTGATGTATTATCAACATGGTACCATGAACTGCGCGTTGGAGCCACTGCCGGACAGGTAAACCATGCTGTCATCGCACGTCATGATGCCTCGCTGATGCGTTTTTCGCTCAATCCTGGCCATTACATTCACCTTGACGAGTGGGTGAACTCACCATTCACTGAAGATAGCACTATCAGATTGCCGTCCGGTTGTTTATTGCAGGCAGATATCATCCCACGTTCACAGGGACCACACTGCTCTACCCGTGCAGAAGAAGGTGTTGCGCTGGCTGACGTAGCGCTGCGCGAAGAAATCAACCGTCGTTATCCCGCCTGCTGGGAAAGAATGCAGATACGCCGTCAATTCATGATTAAGACACTTGGCATACAACTTGACGAAAGCGTCCTGCCGCTCAGTAATACCCCTGGCTGGTTGCCACCATACCTCTATGCTATGGATTATGCACTTTGCTGCTGTTAAAAAACGAACATATTGAGACAATATTCTCTGCAACTTCAGATAATTCAGGGACAAACTATTGAATAAAATATAAAAAAATATTCTGAGAATAAATAGGATAAAACCACATGTTTATCAGAAATATTCCCATGTAATATATAAAATTATAAATATATTTCAGGACTTTCGCTTAAGGTCACTTCGACAGGCAGTGACCGGTCGCTGAGCCTGTCGAAGCGACCATTTTAAGCAAATTTCTCTTTGAAAGCGAAAGTCCTGATATTTACAGAAATACAAAGCCAACTTATGCATTATTTAAATATTTGTTAACAAAACTGCAAAAATAGACTATAATAATATCATCACTTTAAAATCTGTATTTGTTTGTGATGCCTTTAGGATTTTACATTAGGCACAAAGGATGATTCTCATAATGACTAAAAAAACATCATGGTTAGTAGCTTATCTTTGTTCAATTTATCTTATTTATTCACAATTAATAGTAATTTTCTCTTTATATTTATATGGTAAATCTCTTATTGAATCAGGAATTGTTATCATTACAGCAATTGTAATTGCAATGCTTGTGGCAAGGCAGAATATTATAGGAGTGGCACTGTCAGTATTATTTCCAATTACTGTTATTTGTTTGATAGTATCAGGCGGTATAATACCCGGTTTCCCAGGAGTGTTTAATGAAATGATTACCACTTCTGGTTTGCTTACATGTATTACATTATTAGGTTTTCCATTATTACCTTCCGTTGCATTAGGTATCATAATATTTAATAAAATTATAAAAAAAGATAAAGACACTGATTTAATAGATCAATCATCATTAGAAAAAAGAACTCTTTTAAAGAGTATGACATTATACATATATTTGCTTGTAATGATAGGATTTTTTTATGCAACTTCATTTGCACAACGTGATACAAAATTTTATATAGTATTTTCGTATAACACAGTAATGTTCTTTCTGATTTTATATTACGGATATTTTTTATTGAAAGGAAATGAGATGGCAAGAAAAATACAAATTTCATTTCCTATTACATTATTATTTGTAATATTAATAATGGCCCTTGGAACATTTGTTAATCTTGTATCAGGAAATCCTTGGGATGGAATTACACTGGTTATAAACATTTTGTTCTTAGGAACAGGCTTCGTGTTTTTATTTCCACTGTCTCTCGTTAATTATAATTGGAAGAAGAAGATGCTAATGGTTGAAACCATTACTAATATAGGCGCAAAGGATGATTCTCATAATGACTAAAGAAAAAATTTCATGGCTTATTGCTACTCTTTGTTGTTTATATTTTATATACTCATTGTTGCTAACATTTTTATTACAATATTCAAGTAGTAATTTTCCTTCCGTTCATTTTGTTATAGTGTTATTATCTTCTATTATTGCTGTAACATTATTTAAAAAAATTAGTATCGGAATTAAACTCTCGATTACTTTTTCGATTTTAATTATTGCCTTTACTGTGATTTTATTTATATTAAATAATATTGGATTTAATATAAAATTTTTTTATGATGATAATACTGAGTTAAGCATCTTAATGTGTGTAGCAATAGTTCCGTCATGTATCATAAGTATATATCTGAAAGATAAGGTGCATGAGTTTAGTTATGAAAGATTTAATCATTCAATAAATTTAACTAAGAGTATCGGCATAAAAATATTATCCATTATTTATTTTACCAGTATCCTTTCACTTATTGTATTATCTGTTTTTGGTTTGGAACAAAATACTAATACCATCTATTTGTTTAATATAATTTTAGTTATTTTTTATGGTGTGATGTTCTTTGTCGGTAATGAAGTTGCCCGAAAAATTGCAGTTGTCTTTCCTTTTGTTTTTTTGTTTTATGGGATTACATATATATTAATATTCTGGGATTGGTTGACTGATGGATTTTTGGGAGCCGCACCACTCTATATTTCTTCAATATATGGTTTGGGGATATTTATAATTCTATTTCTTTTATCTCTTCCACATTATAAATGGAAGAAGAAGATTAAGATAGTTGAAACCGGCACTGATATAGTAGTTAAAAATAATATTGGTAATGACTAAAGTAAAATGGGATTAAATCCAACGTGGGTTTCACCCACAACCAAATATTTACTATTCACCGATAGAGAACGCATAGAACACAAAGGAACTTTTACTATTATCTTCTTTTGCGTTCCTTGAGTTCTTTCGCGGTGAATATCTGGATTTTCCCAGTGATATTAATCGTCATTCAGGTATAATGATATGCTGACTGTTAAAATTCCGAATGTTCCATGATGCCGGAAAGCCAATCGTCGTTGGATACCGTCTAATAATGGCAATTCATCCACCCGCCAGCATTCACCGGTTTTATTTATTATTTCCAACCTTCCACGTTTGCCGGTTATCACCGCGGTTGAACCGTTTATAACCACCGGCAGGCGGGTTTGCCAATAAAACTCAACCCCATCACCGCGGATTAACTGGTAATCGTCAGTAATTGTCAGCATGTCCGGCACCGGTGAATCCCAACTGCGATGCCAATGCTGGTAATAATTATCCCAACCCGGAGTGGCGTCAATCTCTGCATGAAAATTAACAGTATCACCTGACCCGATCGGTTTAACATCATACGGCAAGGGACAAACGGGGGCAGGCCGTAATGTAAACCCAAATGGAACCAGCATATTATGGCGTTCGCAATTATGGACAATGGCCGCCAGTGGGTGACTGTAATCACAGGTACCGGGGTCCATGGCAAATATATCACCGGCAAACTCCAGAATA
>CAZNLA010000040.1:0-19214 GCA_964573385.1 uncultured bacterium | reverse complement strand
AATATGAACTCATCAGATGACCAGCGCTTGTTAACTACACATTTTATCCCTGTACGACTTATAAAGCGCAATTCGTGTGCCCGGATATAAATAAATCTGCCAGCAGATTTACCGTTACTTCCCATTCACCATTTTCCACAGTGCTTCCATATAATATTGATAATTGGCAAATGGCACATCTGGTGGCATGCTGTGGTCAAGTCCCGGTATGTAGCCGCCGTCTTCAACAAGTGGTCGTACACGAGCGAGTTCGGCGTCGATGGCGGCCGGGCCGATTGCCAATGCGCGTTTGTCGATGCCGAACCAGATGCGCAGGTCGCGGCCATATTCGGCGCGGATTTTATTTACGTCCATGCCGCACTGCACCTCAAACGGGTATAGGATATTTATGCCGGCTTCCATCCAGATGGGCATCAGGTCGTCTATCTTGCCGTCGCTGTCCAGCGCAAACCACTGCACCCCGCGTGACTGCAGGTATTCTATCACCCGTTTGTATCGCGGCAGCATGAATTGGCGCGCCAGTTTTGGCCCAATCAACGGTGCGGTTTTGTACGCCATGTCTTCCCAGAACCCGAAAACGTCTACATCAGTATGGTCCAGCACCTGGCTCATCACCGCGATTATCAGGTCAGCGATGCCGTCCAGCATCTCCTCAACGAAATCCGGGTCGTCATAATACAACTCGCAGGCGGTCTCCAGGCTTACCAGGTTGCGCAACCCGCCGAAAAATCCGCCCCAGCGGTCGGCGACCACCATCAGCGGAAAATCGCGCTGGCGATAACCTTCAAGTTTCGCGATATAATCCGCACCGGCACGGCTAACCATATCCGGTTGCATGCGTTCCTTGTAAAACTTGCGGAAAGACTCGCGGGAATCTACCGGGTGACGCAGGAACTGAGGCATCGATGAGAAAGGCTGGTCGCGGCGTTCCCGCATCAGGATACCTTCGAAATTAATGTAAGTAACCGTATCCTCGGTTTCTTCAATTACCGTGCGCTCAAACGGCGGATTAGGATAAAACCATCCCCCCTGCCATTCCCAATGGTCAACCTGGTAATATGGCATTTTAGCCGGGTCAAAACCTTCGTTTATCCAACGCTGCTCGGTTTCCGGCCACCATCCGGTCCACACGCCATATACCGCGCGATCAACCGGTTTGTAATTCATAGTATTCAAAAAACGTTCGCGATGATTCATTTTTTTGTTCCTTTTTTTTATATTACACAGAGCCTCACAGAGGAGACACAGAGATTCACGGAGACATTATTTATTTATTATTTTATTCTGACACATTTTCTGATGTTTCGGTGCATGGTAGAGACGCAATATTTTGCGTCTCGTTTGTTTGCATTTCGGTGCCTGGTAGAGACGCAATATTTTGCGTCTTTGTGTCATCATCAGACGCAAAATGTTGCGTCTCTACGTCATCATCAGACGCAAGATGTTGCGTCTCTACGTCATCATCAGACGCAAGATGTTGCGTCTCTACGTAACCATCATACGCAAGATGTTGCGTCTCTACGTCACCACCAGACGCAAGATGTTGCGTCTCTACGTTAATCGTTTTTCTTCGTTTCCAATCGCCATACATCAGCCATAACAGCCATAATCCCCATAATGTGCCGATGCCGAAACTGATGTATGGCAGCAGGTATGGACCGCGCATGTAGGGGGTCATTTCTTTGCGCGGTTCAAAAAATCCTACCATGCTGGATGACACCCCATTGGGTATGCCGTCTGTAATGTTTCCATCCGGATTGATAATCTGTGATATTCCGGATGAGGTGGAACGAAGCACCCATCTGCCGACTTCCGCTGCCCGCGCCTGTGCCATTTGCGAGTGCTGGGTATGCTGCAATGCCGTCCATCCAATTGCGTCATAGGTTGGCACTACCAGCACTTCCGCACCATTTTTCACCAGGTTCACATTCGTCGACGCGTAATCGAAGTCATAGCAAATCGCAACTCCGATGCGGCCAATTTTTGTTTGAAAAGTCGAATACATCCTGCCCGGAACGCCGTCAGAGAAAAATTGAATGGGATGGGTTTTGTGGTAAGTTCCGACAACCTTCCCATCTGAATCTATAATTAAAGCGGTGTTATAAAATAAGCTGCCTTCAATAGACATCATCGCGCGCCACCGCAGCCAGTCCACTTTTGCATCCGCCGGTGCTTTTTCTTTGCACCCCAGTACCAGCACCGAGTCTGTATCTCGCGAAACCTGGCGCAAATCGGATAACAGGCTATAGTCAGATAATGGATACTGGTTAATGGCCAATTCCGGCCAGACGATAATATTAGGACTAATCTCTTTTCTTAATTTATAACCTTTTAAGTCAGATTCATTATATAATCCAGGTAATGACCTTGTATACATGCGTTGACGTATAAATTTATTATCATTTGAAATATTGTGGGTCAATTGATTCATCTTTTGCATATCACTGCTTTCATCCTGAACTATTAAAGCGGTTGGGTTATCAGACAAGCAATTATTTAACCTTTCAGATTCTGCTAATAATTCCCCTGTCCATATTCCTGCCCATTGTCCTGTTAAACAATATATAGGACCAAAGTTCCATAAGTATGCAGAAGAACATTTATATCTTGCAGTTAAAGAAAATTTATACCAATTCGGGCTATCTTTTATTAAAAATGGAACAGTAAGACCACCAATAACAAGTAAAGCAATTATATACGTCCAAACTCTGACGCGTTTTGTCATCATTTTTGATGCTAAAATAACCTCTGCCAGTGCCGCATTTACCAGTATAATCAAAAATGTGCAGCCAAATACCCCGATGTATTTATACATGCCTGTTAAAGTTTCAGAATTAATGAATCCGAATCCCAGTTGTGCCCATGAGAAGTTGAAATACCAGCCTTCGCAGCGCACCCATTCCGCGCCTACCCACAGCACTGCCGCAAGCAGCACCGTCCAGATGCCGGGGTAACGTTGACCGGTTACACGATACGCCACCGCGAAGAGCAGCCAGGGAAGAGTGACGAGGATATATATGCCGAGAACGCCCTGCCCGAAAATTTTGTAAAGCCATGGTAAAGTAAAAGTGAAGAAAATAATGCCAAAAAGCAGCATAAGCCAACTGGACGCGCGAACCTCTTTCGTCCGCCGCAACGCGACGAAAAGCGGGACCATGGCGAACCACCCGCACCACCACAACCCTTGAGGCGGGAATACCAGCGATGCCAGCACGCCGGAAATAATTACCAGTAAAATATTGATAAAAACACCCCAGAACTTCTTTCCGGCATCAGCATCAAAACTCATTATTTTCTCCCTGCAATATTGAAGTTAACCAATGAATGAATATTATCTCTACGGTGTGTGATGTGTCAAGGGGATGTGGATTGAGATATTAATAATATTGGATAATTTAAGAAATCAAAAACTCCCCTTCTTGCCAAGGTTGTGCCTTAGACACATCTTTACTATTTATTGCAGGATAAATGATTTTGACTCCGTTAGGAGTCACATATTTATAGAAAAGAATCAATCATGAAATTTTCGACCCCAGCGCGGGTCGCATATAATGACCAACAATCTGCCAGGTTATATGCGACCCGCGCTGGGGTCGGATTTATTGGTTGAAATCCTTTTCTATAAATATTTAACCCCGCGGGGTCGTCTTAAATAACACATTATTTTTTTATTCCGTCATTGTCCAGCGCACACCGCAGCTTGGCGATGCCATCCAATACGGGTGCATGGTCAGGCCATTTCCTTTTGTAACGGCTTTATCTTCGCCATAATTTATGCTTGGGCCGCTGTTGTTTCCTATGGTGAATGTGAAGCCGAAATTGGTGCCGGGGGCAAATTTCAGGTTGGCGATTTCAGTGCGTGGAATGGCGAATTCGTATACCATTACATTTCCATCGCGGCGTATCGCCATGGGTGCGTCTACCGCGCCAATGTATGGTTTTCCGGCGGCTGGTTTCGGTTCGTGCGGGTAGCCATGAACGCGGGGAACGCCGGGGGCCAGCAATCGCCACAATTCGCCTTTTCCGTCGCCGCACATATAGGCGGAATATTCATAGTCAGTATCAGGAATTGCGCTGAATCCATACGGGATTTTGTCGGTATTTGGTGTCAGGCCATGCCAGTCATCGCTTACGTCGAATGCCAGTTGAATCCGGTCGCCATAAAACGCGAAATCACCCTGTTTTTTATACACAAAAGGTACTTCAGCGAAACTGCGTCCGGCTTCTTTGAAGGTTTTTCCATCCATCCCCTTGTTTTTAGCGAGCCAACTTTTCCAGGGTTCTTCATTATCTGATTTGACGCTATGGAAATAATCATCTTCTTTAATTGTCGCCAACCGGGTTCTGTTTTTTTCTGGGGTTGGGTCGTTAACAAGCGCAGCAACATACAGGTTTTTGTCATCCCATGCTAATTTAACGGTGCCATAAGTTCCATTTGGCAGTTTGTCGCGCATATCCAGCCAGGGTCGGCGGGCTAATTCCGCGGTATCCACCTTTTCTGTTTTCGCCATCAGAGTAATGCCGGGAATATCCTGCCATTCGTCAACATTGCCATCCACGGTAATAGTCCGTTTTGGTGAAATTACGGCATTCAACGTTTCGGTATAAGATGCAGAACCGAGATTGCTGTCAACATTGAAATTGAATGTATAGGCATTGGAACTGCTTGCTTTTGCAGATGCAAAATCAAACACCAATATCTTAGTCTCACCGCCAGCAAGTTTCAATGGCTGAACGGCTGATTTTAACAACAATCCTTCCGGAGACTTAACTGTCATGGCTCCTTTCAATTCGGTAGTCAGACAATTGTGAACTTTTACGTTTAATTTGCAGGCTGGTGAACCTACTGGCGCAGAAAAGTCCAACGGAATTATTTCAACCGGGCGTTTATTTTTGATTACTGCTTTGCTGATGCGTTCTACCGCTTTTGCCGGGCCTTTTTTACAGGTGATATATGTAGGCAAATAGGTAAGGGGCAGTGTAACATATTTTTGGCCTTTGTATATTTCATTGCCCGCCAGGTCAAGGAAGGTAAGCAGTTTGTCATTGTTTTTGATAGTGATGGTACCGCCGTCTACAACTTCTACCTGCGACATTGGGCGTTCATCTACCAGGTCCTGCGGCGATTTCCCGCCGACGCCAATAAGTTGGCCATACATTACCAGCAGGCCTTTCGGGTCTTTGTCATTGCCAAACTGGAAAAGCCACGGCAAGCGGTCTTTTAAAGCTATCTTCTCAAATGTTTTACCGCTTGTTATCGCGTTGCAGGCCGCGGTGGATGATATTAACGGGGTAGGAATCATGCCGTTGAATCCCGGAACGCTGTCAAACAGGTTGCTGGGTTCCCACGGATTAACGCGTTCCTGCCCGGATGCTACAAATAAGCAGACGCCCAATGGCAGACGGTATTCGCTATTCGCCATCCACGATTCGGTTTCCATCGAACGTTTGCCATGTAGTTTCGCCACTAACGGGCCGTAACTAAGACTGGGACGCACATAATGATCGGTGAAAAAATCGACGTATTTATCAAATTCATTTGTTCCGTCAGAGTAGAACTTATCTTCGGTATTCATAATTGATGATGCCGCAAAAAGTTTGATATCCGGTGATACTTTGCGAGCGGAATCGCCAATAAGTTTCATTAACTCGCGGTAACGCGGCGTATCGCTTGCCCAACCGCTGATGCCGCCGCCTTCCCATGGTTCGTTATAATGTTCCAATCCCCATAGTCCGCCTTTGCCATCTTTCCAGTAACGCTGGCAGAACTCGGTAATCCATGTCCCATAGCGCGGGTAAAGTTCCGGCCGGCAAATCCAGTCTGCCGCACCGCCGTAAGGGTTGCCGTCCCAACCGGGATAAACCGCGGCCGGTGTTTGCAGAGGAGCAAAAGGATACATCCACGGATAATGGCCACCCAAAGTTACCATGATTTTAAGCTTGTGTTTGGCGGCAGCTTCCATAGCCGCGTCGTAGCGTGTCCAGTCTTTCTTGCCATCCGCGGTTTCGTTCCAACTCCATTCGCAACGCATGCCGCGAATGCCGATACGTTCATAAATACTGGCGCGGGTTTCCAGTGTCTGCTTATCGCCATTAAAGAAGTTTCCTTCTCCAAAAATCAAGGTGTTTTCAACCGTTGCGTTTGGATTAGGGTGTGGAACGCGGGAGACAGTTGCCAGAAATTGCCGCAGGTTATCTTTTTTGCGGGTAAGAATCAGCGCAAATGTTCCACCGCGTTTTGGTACCGCGAGGTTGGTTATGGAAACGGTGGTTTCTGGCTGGTCGTTAAAAGTCACTTCGATAGGCACAGCAAGTGGTGCACCGATGGGAAATATTAAATCGGGCGGGGCAAAGAATGATGTTCCGGCGATTTTACCGTCTGCAGCTTCCGCTTTCCGCTGTCCAATTTCCAGGATATCAATGCCAAAATCTTTCACTATTCCCTGGTCCTGATTTTTCTTCATTATCAACTTAATATCCACAGATTCATCAGTGAAGAAAACCTGACCGGGGGCATTGCTGCCAGCAAACCGATAAGTGTCATTTGGCATGGTACAGCCAAAATTCGCCATATTCTGCGAATGAACAATCGGACGGTATTCAACAGCAAACGCAATGGTTACCGTTAATACCAGAAAAGATAAATACCAGAAACGAGTCATAACAACCTCCCGGGAATATAACTTAACCCAAGTTAATTGGAAAAGTTTTCAGGTTTTCAGCGTGGTCACTAAACCTTTCGAAGTGATCTTTATAAAAAGTCTCCATCTATACTGGTAATTGCAAGATCTATGTAACAAAGAGTATTCTGAGCATCTTACTCGGATTTTTTTACGAGCAGGATGCTCGCAATACATTTAGCTTTGAAATTGCCGGTAAAATAATGACATTTTTCGTTTGGATTTAGTTGCTAAAATACTATTGGGTTTGCAACAATGATTTTTTTACGGCTTCCATTATTGATGGATCGGACCAAACCATAATAGCTATAACAACTGCGGATAACACAGATGTTATCATGCTCCATACACCCCAACGTGCGCCAGGTTCTTCAATTCCCACTATCGTCTCATATTTTTTCCAAATATAAACAATGCATATAATAGTTGAATAAACAATCAGAAATATATTCACCCATCCCGGTAAAATAGTAGTTAAACCACTCCATTGTGATATTATCCACCAGTTTCCGGTGCCAGAAACCTGCGAAATTATTAACGCAATACCTGATAAAATAAAGATAATTACCCGCATCGACCTGTCGGTAAGTCTGACGGCAGCAATTATGGTATACCCGGCGGCAATAACTCCGCACCCAATTAATAAAAATGTAATGCTACCAATTGATGATGATAATGTTCTGTTTGCAAGCAAAATCGATTGAAAACAGGATAAAAACATGCCACCCGCAATTAAACCTACCGGCCAACCCTTTGGTTCGTATATAACCTGCCCTTTTTTAACACGTATTATCATTAATGTGGCGATAATAATACCGGTAACCGTGATAAAAAACGACCAGAATCCCATGGAATGAGCAACAGTAGTTGTTATTCCTCCCTGGATTTGCATATTTTGTTGCAGGCAGGTAGCAGTAATAATTCGTAAAAAGGAAAATATACCACCCACAGTAAGGGCAACTATCGCCGGTAATGGAGTTAATACATTACTGGTACTTCTACCCCATGCCATACGGGTATAAATAATTAATTGAATCATCCAAGCGGCAGCAATAAAGACAATTGCGGTTGCCACCTTTGATGGCACCGAATAAATCTGCATTTGCCACCATGACCGAATATCTACTCCACGGGACAATTGAATTAAACCGGCATAACCTATAATTCCTGCTATACCAGAAATTATCAGCAAAAATATTGGTATCCATTTATGCCAGTTATCACCCGGTGAATCCGCAATGAAAAATATTGTTGCCATTAATAGCGTTGAAAGTATAAATAAAGTTAATGAGAGTTGAAATGAAGCGGAATTGATGATTGCGATGGAACAAAAAATGATAATTGCGGTTAATACCGGTGGAATATTGCCAACGGATAAAAAAGCGCGACGTGCCGCAAGTGGCCAGGCAACGGTAAGTACCATTAAAAACAATAATAAAGTAGCAAAAACGGTGAATGTGTCAGTGAGAAAAAACAGGTTTTCCGGTGATATAGGTTGCGCGATATATGCTGGTATGCCATCGCCGGTTAATGACCCCTGAAACGCCATGAATGATACAACAATGCCCAGGGCGGTAATTACTACTAACGACCAACCCGGTGCGCGTAAAGCCTGGTCATATTCTTCCTGCGACCATTTACGAAATAATGGCAACAATAACGGGAATAACGCGGTTACGGCGGCACCTGTAAGCGGAATCATGAGTAGCATTAAGATATATACTGATAATGCAGGCATCAATTACTCCGCGTAAATCACCCTCAAAGCTTCTTCCATAGTGGTGATCCCTTCAAAAATTTTATTCATTGCGTCTTGTTTTAATGAGATCATGCCCGCATCCAGTGCAGCCTGACGTAAAATATGAGTAGGGGCTTTTTGCAACATTAAATCACGTAATTCGTTATCAACGGCCATTAATTCAAAGACACCAATTCGACCTTTATACCCGGTATTGCGACAAAATGAGCACCCGGTACCACGGTAGAATGTAACGTTATCTGTGGTAGTGGTAAAATTAAATCTTTTTAATGCTTCCATTGGCGGTGTATACGCGACTTTACATTTGGGACAAATGCCACGAACCAGTCTTTGGGCCAGCACGCCGATAACAGCAGACGAACTAAGGAATGGTTCAACCCCCATTTCACTTAACCGTGCCATCGCACCCGGGGCATCATTAGTATGTAAAGTGGTAAATACAAGGTGACCGGTTAGCGCGGATTCAATTGATATCAATGCTGTTTCCGCGTCACGGGTCTCACCCACCAGAATAATGTCAGGGTCCTGACGCAGGAAAGAACGCAATGTTGTCGCAAATGTCGCTTTTGCCCTTCTGTTAATTGGAACCTGAGTTAATCCGGCTAATTGATATTCTACCGGGTCTTCAACGGTAAGAATGTTAACATCCGGTGCGTTTAATTCATTCAAAGTTGCATACAGAGTAGTTGATTTACCTGACCCGGTTGGGCCGGTAACAAGAACAATACCATAACTGCGGTGAATAAGTTTATCCCATGTTTCCAACATTTTATCCGGCATGCCTAATTTAGACAAGGGTACATTAATACCGCTTTGGTCCAAAATACGCATTACTATCTTTTCACCCTTAACACCAGGCAATGATGATACGCGCATATCATAGTCTTTGCCATTTAAAGTCAGAGAAATACGTCCATCCTGTGCAGAACGTTTTTCCGCGATATCCATATCTGCCATAACTTTAATACGACTTACTAATGCTGCCTGCGCCTGTTTTGGCACCGCACTGGCGTCCGACAATACACCATCCACACGATATCTGACACGAACCTTATCTGCTTCCGGTTGAATATGGATATCACTCGCTTTGTCTAACAATCCCTGGCGAAGAATCATATTTACTAACTGAATAATCGGAGCATCATCAACCATTTCACGAAGACGATCGACAGAAATATCCATGTCGTCTTCTTTTTTACTTTCATTAATCTCCAGGTCTCCGCCACCCTGGTCCTTAACATCATCTACAACCCGACGGATGGTTTCTTCCATCTTTACACTGGCGGAGATAACATTCGCGATAGCGTTATTCAATTCTTCTTCGATGGTGATTACCGGGTCAATTTCCATACCGGTAATTAAACGTAATTGGTCAATGGCAAAAATATCCAACGGGTTAGCCATGGCTACAACCAGACGGTTTCCATTTCTTTCCAGTGGTAATACCCGCGAACGCTGAATCATATTTCTGGGGATAATGTTCACTATTTCGGGATCAATCGTCTTTTCGCTCATGTCAATGAAAGGTACACCCCATTGACGACATAACGCCCGCGCTCTGTCACGCTCGGTGATTAACCCCATCTTAACCAACACAGCACCCAGTGGTTCACGGGTGCTACGTTGAGTCTGTAGACCTTTTTCAAGGTCTTCTTCTGATATATTTGCTACTTCGCGCAGAATCTGCCCGATAGGTCGTTGTTCTATCACGTTATTTCCAATTTATTGACAATAATATCATTTATATTGCCATACTATGTAATTCTATACCCCATTATCAACCGGTGATGGCACACGTGGTGTTTCAACTGGTGCAGATGATGGTGCAGGTGCAGGTGTCTTAACTGCAGGAGTTTTTTCTTCGCCAAAAGTCGGCATCTCCACAACATCTCCCTGCCTGACTATCCTTGGTGTAACTAAAATAATAAGTTCCTGCCTTGATGGTGAGTTTGATTTTGTCTTGAATAACCATCCCAGCAACGGCAAGTTATTAAGGAATGGAATACCCGCTTCAGACTGGCGTTCAATATTCTTTATAAGACCACCGATAACCTGGGTTTCGCCATCTTTTACAGTGACTGTGGTTACGCTGCTATTCTGTGCCAGGTCTGGCAATTGCGACCCTGACGGACCGGTAAGGAATCGGGGTTCGTCGGTAACATTACTATCAATTTCCAGAGTAATATTACCATCTGATGATACCCTCGGACGCACCTTAAGATCAACACCAGCATTTATAGATGCAGTAGCATACGCGGGACCAGACTGGGTGACAGAAGCCAGTGTTTCATAAAATATGGTTCTGCCAACATGAATCTTGCCTTCTTTACCGTTTTCTATTTGCATTGACGGACGAGATATGATTTTCGCTTTATTCTTAGACATCAAAGCACTTAACGTATTACTAAATGCTATCGGGTTTCTTATTAATCTGCCTAATTTTATTGGGTCACCGGACGCCATTTCTGTGGTATTCGCGGTGATAGATGCCGGCCAGGCGATTCCCAGATTTTTGATTTCGCCGGTATCCAAACTGATAATTTCCATTGAAACACGAATCTGTTCCTGCGGAAGATCCAAATCTTTAATTAAAGTTGCTGCCTGTTCGACAATCGCGGTGGTACCATATAATACAATCTTCGTAACTTCAGCGGCTTTGCCACTGCTTGCTTCACCGCCACCGGCAGCACCACCACCGCTTGCACCTCCACCACCACCGGCAGCACCACCGGCTTCTGATGAATATAAGCGTGCCGGCGCAAGGGTTACCCGCAAACGCTGACCGGTGAATCTTTCTTCCAACTTTTTCTTGGCTTCAGATGCCATTAAATAACGTAAATCTATAACTTTTTCTAATACATCACCTGTTACATCAATATTTACTAAGGTAAGGTATGCGGCTTCGACTAATTTATCCGGACCGGCTATAACAATATCATTCACGCCGTCAGGCACTGTTACCGCCCCTTCTACACTCCGTTTAATAATCGAAATAAACTTGCCACTGTTATCTGTTTTACCCAATGTTCCCATTACCGCCGGGGCGGCTAATACTACCAGACCTTTAGATTCATACCTTTCCAAAAGGTAAGAAATCGCCTGAGCGGGGACAACGCATTTAAAGGTATAACGTTTCTCTATAAAGTTCTTTGATACCACTTCGCCAATATCAATCTTCACTAAATGGGCAATTACCTCGTCAACAATAACCGCGGGACCGCGTAAAATCAACGTGCTGCTTTGCCAACCGCTATTGTTATTATTGCCAGTCTGGATTACTCCGGCCGGACTGCTGTCTGCAACCGGGGCAAACATTACTGATAAACCACGTTTCCCAAACATTTCTTCAAGATAAGCCTTAGTTTGTGCGGGAACTAACGATTTTAACTGATAAGTCTTTTCGACTTCCGTAGCTACTTCCGGTGCTGTCAGGTCAATATCATTCAGCATTTTCTGCGCTTTATCAATACGTGTTTTATCACCAGTTAACATTATGCGTTTCGAATCAAGTTCAGTAGCGATGACATCCTGGAAATTTGATTTTAAAACAGCTAATGCTTTATCAGAAGTAATTGTTTTTAATCCCACAACAGAATATGGTACATCTGTGCTTGGTTTTGTTGTGTTATCCGGGGGTGTTACAGGTGTTACCGGGGTAACTGGTGTAACAGGTGTTACAGGTGTTACAGGAACAGACTGTGTCGCAACATCAATATCTTTATTTAAGAAGTTTTTCGCGTCTTCCAGTCTTTTGGCATCACCACTTATCATAATTTTTCCGCTATTCAATTTGCGGATTACCATGTCACCATAACTGGCGGTTAATACTGTCACTACATCTTCCGGATTAGCGTATTTCAAGGTAATGACTTCAGTCGCCACCATATTTTTACCGGTTGCGATATATTTTAATAAATCATTAACAATATAATCTTTGGCCAGGTCAACCTGGTTAGCGGGACCGGTAAGTTGAATTGTATTATTTCCTAAATCACGAACCTTTACAGTATCATATACATCCTTCAGTGCACTAATAATATCATCAATGCTAACAGCTTGTTTTAGGGTAACAATTCTATAAGCAATAGCCCCTGATGGTACCACCGGAACATCAATCTTCACTGGTTCTTTAGCTGAAACAACAAATGTGCCATTTCTGTTCTCGTAATTCAGATTAGCCATTGATGCCATAGTGTCAAGAGCGTTTTCCACCGTAACATTTTTTAATTTTACGGTGATAATGCCTTTAACAGATGGAGCCACTACAATATTTGCACCACTCACATCAGCTATTGCTTTTAACACTATTGATATATCTGCCTGATTGAAATTTAACTGTTCAATCATACGTGAACCACCGGCAAATGCTGCCAGTTGAGCAATTATCAACACTGTAATAAGCAGGATGGTTGTTAATTGTCGTCGAACCGCCGTTGCGATTGTTACTTTCATTGCGGTAGACCTCCGATTGGTAATAATACTGTTTGCCTTCCCTTGGTAAGGCGAACGCCGGACGCGTTAATAGCAGCAACGCTCCAGCCTAATTTATTAATGGTATCACCTTCATACAATTCATATTGCTGACCTTCAACGGCTAACACTACGAAACTTTTGTCTGTTGTTTTCAATACACCTATCAGACGGAACTTAGGTTTAGGTGGCTCTTTATCTGATTCACGAATAATTTTCAACGCATCATCCACGTCAACCCTGACGCCTATCATGGTGATTGATCTGCTGTTATCATTAATCGCTTTGATTTTTAACAACAGAAAACCTTCATTCTTTAACAGTTTTTTAACTTCACTGGCAGTCAACCAGAACAATGTAACTTTTTGTGTTATTTTATCGTCAACCGCGGGTAATGGCTTAATATCGCCATTCGGCGACGGTTGCGCGTTATTGGTAATATTTGGCAATATCGGTTTTGGTGGCAACATTAAGTTTTCAAATGGGTCAGCACCACCCTTAACCTCTTCAACAACATGTTCTAATCTTGCTGAATCAATCCATAATAAATCTGCCGCATTTCCTTTTTTCCTGACTACTTTTACTTCTTCACCGGGTGCATCACCGCTATTACCATTCGGTTTATCAGTGGAATTTGCCGGTGGCGCAGCAGGTGCAGGCGCAGGCGCGCCAAAACCACCATATTGCATTACAGCACCAATAATTAATACCAGCATTAAACCGGAAAGTACCAATACCTGAATAGTTTGTTTATTCATTTTCATTGTATGGTACCTCCTGGTGCTGAGGAAACAGGTTTTCTAATTGCTGATTTATCTGTTGTGGATATCGGTTTATTTACCTTAACATTCGGTGTATTTATCTTAACCGGCAGTGTGTTTACCTTAACAGGAGGTGTATTTACTTTATCCGGTACTTTACCGGGTACATTTGTTTTTTTATCTGTTACCGTTGTATCTGTTTTCTTAACAGGTTCTGTCTTTTTATCTACCGGATTATCTGTTTTATCTTTATTACCCCGAATTTTTGTGGAATTAATATATTGTTCAGGAACAATTAAAGCACTGGCAGTAATAATAGAACTTACCACCATTTGTCCATTTACTTCATTAGGTGATAAAGTCAGGTTTCTGATATATATTATCTGTTTAAATTTGCGTAATTTATTGATAAAATCAATATTACTGATGTATGTACCTTTCATCGTTATGGTAATCGGCATAGATTTATATAATTTTTTAGGATCCTTAGGCACTGCCGACGCAGGAGTAGCAGGTGGTTGTGTATCTGTACCTTCTCCAGCTGGTTTAGGCGCAGGTTTAAAAATTGGATTATTAAAATCTATCGGCTTTGCTTCACCGGGACTAATGCTAACTAATTCGTTACCAGTCTCCTGTGCCGCATCCTGAACATACTCCAAAAACTTTGGTATGTACTGGTAATCCATCAAACCTTTTTGCAATATTTTAAGACTTTCTCTTTTCTTCTCAAGATTTATGCCTTCGTTTTTAATATTAACATCATCAGGGCCTAATTTATCTTCAATTTCCTTTTTCTTAACCATTAACTGCTCAATTTCATTCTTAATTACCGCTGTTTTGGCTGCCTGTTGTTCCCATAAGAAAAATCCAATTCCAATTATTAATAAACTTAACAAACACAGACCCAAAATCATCAGTGTGATTCTTGATTGTTTTCCAAACATTAAAAATCACCTCCTATCATGCCATCAATTGGTATTATCAAATCAAAAGTTACATGTCTTCCGGTTAATTCACTTACACTGGCACTAATAGCGCCTTGTTTAGGATTACCGGCCCAACTTGTTTTAGTTCTTACAGTTTCTGAAAATACACCAACTGTGGTTTCGTCTTCTGCTACACCACTTATAGATAATGCCATCTGCTTATCCATAACAGTAGAGTTAAATGATGTCAGGTATACACTCGGTGGTATAATTTTCGACATATCCGCCATAATAGTCAGCCATGCGTTTTGGCTTTTTTGTGCTTGCCCTAACATCAGCAGTTGTGGTTCTAATTCTTTTATCTGATTTGATAACGCGTCTAGCTGTTTTTCTTTCTGGTTCAACGCTTCAACAATAACTTTTTTCTCGTCCCGTTTATTACTGGCCCATTTATTATCCAATATCGCGAAAAGATTCATAACAATCGCAATTAGGATCGCAATGAATACACCAAAAATGGCCCAACGCAAATACATCATTTCACGCATTTTACGCGAACGTCGGTTAGCAATGAGGTTGATATTTATCATCTAAGACCTCCCCGTTCACGTGTTATCATCGGTTCGCGCAGGGCTAAGCCCAGGGCGGTTGCCAACATTGGCGCCTGCTCATCCAAACCGCTGACACCATCCGGCAATCTTAGCGCGCTATGCTTGGTCAGGCTGAATAGTTCAATGGGAAGTCCTAAATTATCCTGCAATAAAGTAATAATACCAGGTAACCGTGCGGTGCCACCGGTAAGAATAACCCTGCTTATCCCGGAAGCGTTCCGATTACCACCGTCAGTTCCTTTTTGATAATCAAAAAACGCGAATGAACGCCGAATCTCGCGAACTAATTCTTCTATTTGTGATTCTAAAGCAAGGCTTGCGTCCTGTCCGGTTGGCGATAATCTGGCACGGGTAGCAACATCTGTAACCGCGGCGGCCTGGTTCTCTTTAATATCTTCCGCTTCTTCCGCGGTAACGGATAAAGCAGACATAATGGCCTGAGTAAAGCTTTCACCGGCAACAGTAACACTGCGGGTTAAAACAAAAGTGCCGGCAGAAATAATTGATATATGGGTAAATGTATGACCGATTTCAACCAATGCTATATTTTCCTGCTGTAAACCCGGTGTAGATACTAAATCTATAGCGGAACGCATTAAAGCGAATGGCTCTAATTCTAACGCAAGTGGTTCTAACCCGGCTTGTTCCAATGCAGCTATTTTACTCTCTACCATTTCACGGGGGGCGGCCACCATCATTACATCCATTTGTGGTGTGCCATCAACTGCGCTGGTGCCAAGAATCTGGAACTCCAACATACTGTCTTCCACTGTTGTTGGTATGTAATTACGCGCTTCCCATTGAATGGATTTGCGTAACTGATTTTCTGGCATGGCGGGTAATTTAACCTGACGTACCACCACTGTCGGACCGGCCACCGCGCTAATTGCCAGTGATGTTCGTATACCAAGGGTTTGTAGTAAAGTGAATATCGACTCGGCGACCTGAAGCCTATCCGCAACAACGCCTTGTTTGACGGCTCCGGACGGTGTATTAGTGCTGCCGGCACGCACTAATTGATACCCTTGTCGGGTTAGTGCCACCTGAGCAACTTTAATAGTATGACTGCCGATATCAATTCCGACGGTATCACTGGTGCCGGAAAATCGGCTAAATAAATTCATCACGGGCTATCCCTCACTTGCTGAAACGATTATACTGCTGCCACACAGGTTCGCCGTAACGAAACTAACAAAATGCAGGTATATCTTTCGCCTTTCAATGGCATACTCCTGCTAAACATCGATAAATATATCGAATAACTTTAGCAATCATATTCTATTAACCCGCTAATAGTCAATATCAATACCGATTTTATTGCATGATTTATCAAAAATTCATGAAAAATATTAAAAAAATGGTGATTTTTCACGATTTTTTATAATTTTTATCACTTAATTACACTACATATATCTGTTGAAATTGTAAAGTAATAGTTTTTACAACAATTGTTTTTTTTATAATATTTTTTTCTCAAATGCCTTATTGCGAAACTCCCCGGGGCAAACACCTATCTGTTTTTTGAATACTTTACCAAAATAATTAACATTATTAAACCCTACCTGCGCGGCGACATCAATTAACGATAATAAAGTTTTACTTAACAATGTACAGGCAAGTTCCATACGCAATTCCTGCATTCTGTCATGTATTGATTTTCCTTTCATCTGCTGATAATGTCTTATTATTGTACGCATACTTACGCCAAAATAATCTGCTATTTCAGGTAAACGAATAGACATAGCAATATTACTTAACAAATATCGGTCTACATTTTCGTCAAGAAATTGGGTCTGGTATGGTGAATTAGACGGTGATTTGAAATTACCGAATAATATGCACGCGCGTGAAAGCAAAATACTACACCGCATTCCTGCACGTTCCGGCCAACCCGGCAAATTTTGACGATATTCTTCAGTTATTAGTATCAATTCATCCAGCATTTGCGATAATATTCCACGTGGAAATTGAATCCTGGAATTAATTACCGGAGAAATTGTAAAAAACATATAGAAAAGTAACATACCGGCAGAAGTTGCCATTAATTTGAAATGTTTATCAGGTGGACAAATTACAAATGATCCGGGATATAACGTAATCACTTCCGGTGATATCATCTGTCCCGCCCCACCCGCACACAAATAAAATCCAAAGCTATTGGAATCCTGGTTGAAATCAGTTAATCCATGTGGTTGATTAGGACCAAGCTCCGTACAGAATATTAGCGAAATGGCAATACGATGTCCCTGTAACATAGATACCGGCGCAAAACGATTAATTCTCAGGCATACACGGTTTAATTCATGGTAATAAATATGTTTATATTTAGGTTTCTCATTGCTATTAATCATATTGGCATTATTTTACCCTAATTTGGCATAAAATGGAATAAAACTTATCTTGATTAAATAAAGAAAGAGTATAAGATTATTAATTAAAGAACTTTCGCTAATGTCACTTCGACATGCTTCGCGACCATTTTAAGCTTGTTTCTTTATCAAAGCGAAAGGTTCTGCAATTAAAATCATCATTAGATTGATGAAACATTTTAAAGGAGACTAAATATGACTAAAAGTAATCGACACGGCTTTACACTAATCGAGTTATTGGTAGTAATAGCCATTATTGCCATTTTGGCTGCGATTCTTTTCCCGGTGTTTGCCCGTGCCAGAGAAAAAGCACGACAAACCACATGTTCATCCAACCAACGACAAATAGTAGCATCTGTACAGATGTACGTGCAGGACCATGAAGAAACATTTCCATCTACGGCGTCAATCTGGAGTGATATCAAGGTTGACCCGGGTGTATTGATTTGTCCAACACTTGGCAAAAACACCCCGATAGGATATTCCTACAGCAATTTATTATCCGGTGCCGGCATTGGTACTTTTGATGATCCAGCATCAGCAGTTGTTACTGTTGATGGCTCCCATGCTGCCACATCTGCAAGTGGTATCTACGCTGCCACATCTGCCGGGCAGATAATTTATAATGTTAACGATTTGGACGCGCGACATAGCGGATTTGTAATTACATCATACGCCGATGGTCACGTATCTCCAATCAATACCGCGCCAAAATTATTAAGCGGTTTACCCACCACACCAGCACCACAGATTGGCACATGTCCGTATACACTGGCCGCGACAATGGCGGACACATACGTAAGTGGTGCCCCGGTTACAGTAACCACCACATGGTCCGGAACGGTAAGTGCCGCAATTTTAGATGAAGATGTCTCTGACCAAATTCAGGTTGGAACTATTAGTTTAACCGGAAGTACCTTTACCACAAATTATAGTACTACCGTCGCAAACAGCACCGGTATAGTGGTCAGTTTATATAATGGGTTAAAACCGATTTCATCTTCCGGCGCAACACTGGTGGCAAATGGTTCTCAACCACCATTATTGCGGGTATACAGACGCATAAGTTGCGCACAGTTTCTCGGTGAAAATCCCGGAAATAACATCTCTGCAACAGGTACCGCAGTTTCCAGTGGAGCCAGCACCGGCGCATCTTATGTGATTGACAACAGCATGACAACATCAAATCGTTGGCGTGCTGATCCTGCCGCAACATCAAATTATGTCGGCGTAACTTTCACCACCCCAACAAAAGTAAAAGGAATGCGGGTGGTATCAGGACTTAGCAATGGCGCGACGTATCGATGGACAAATTACCATGTCATGTTACAATATACATCCGGTGGTACATGGAATGATGTAGGAACTGCCAACCAAACCACAAACCAATATTGGAGTTATCTGGGTAATCAAAATATCACCGGTATACGACTGTATGGTGATACCACTATCGGCAATAACCCAAGTGCCAGTAGCGGTTTAATTATTGATAAAATTCAACTTTTCGCTTTATAAAATAACCGACAAACAATATTTATTGAATAACCAGAATTACCTTCTGGTTATTCTTTTTTGTAAAATTTATGTAAGTATTCGGTAAACCCCATATATTTACGATAAAATTACAATAATAAGAAT
>CAZNLA010000039.1:0-19643 GCA_964573385.1 uncultured bacterium | reverse complement strand
AAGTTCCGCCTAAAATCCTGACTTTTTTTGTACGAATTTGGGTGCTAACGGCCTATTCCCTAACCTGCCACCACTGAATTTTATTAATTCTATTTTATCAAAAGGTATTCACCACTATATGTTTAAACTATAGATATAAAATCAATTTATGAATATTTCACTTCGACAATATTATGATATTTTGGCACGTTATCTGCAACCGCAAAAATTTCGGTTTGCGTTACTGGCATTTTTGGTATTTACAAGTATCGGGATGCAGGTTATAAACCCGCAAATTATGCGGAAATTTATTGATGATGCTACCAGTCAGCAACCGCTTAATGTATTGTTATTATCGGCTTTATTATTTGTTGGGATAGCGTTGTGCCAGCAAATATTATCCGTATCTGCTGCCTATGTAGGCGAATATGTCGCTTGGGTTGCTACCAATGGCCTGCGCGAAGATTTGGCAAAGCATTGTTTATATTTAGACATGCAATTTCACCATGAAAAAAGTCCCGGTGAGTTTATAGAACGCATCGAAGGTGATTCACTGGAGTTCGCAAATTTCTTCTCGCAAATGGTACTCCGCGTTGCGGGAAACATCTTGTTGCTAACAGGTATTTTAATTGCCATGTTCCGCGTTGACACTAAATTAGGACTATTTTTCACCATTTTTGCCATTATTACGTTAGTCGGGTTGAATATGGTGCGCGGAATTGCAATACCTTACCAAAAAGCGCACCGTGATGCTGCCACCGATTTCTTTGGTTTTCTGGAAGAAAGATTATCCGGTACCGAGGATATTCGTTCCTGCGGCGCGGTGGATTTTGTTTTATGTAAATTATTCCAATTAATGACAAAGATATATAGGTTATGGCGTAAATCAGCATTAACCAGTTTGTTGGTCAGATTAGTTGCCGGTTTATTACTTACCTGCGGCATTGGTGTCGCGTTTGTAATGGGTAGCCAATTATTCCATGACAAAATCATTACCATCGGTGTCATGTATATGATCATTCATTACACCGGACTAATCTCTCAACCAATTCGCGAATTAACCCAACAGGTGGAAAGCCTGCAAAATATTGGCGCAACAGTAGAGCGAATGAGCGAATTGCTGAAGCAGAATTGCACCATTGCAGATGGTGAAGGCACACCTCTGCCAATTAATGAACCACTGAAAATAGCTTTTAACGACATATCATTCGCGTATCACGAAGATAAACCGGTTTTAAAAAATCTGTCATTTAAGGTAGAACCCGGAAAAGTATTGGGATTATTAGGACGAACCGGCAGTGGCAAAACCACCATCGCCCGGCTTGTTTTTCGGCTTTACGAAGCACAAAAGGGTGATATTTTATTAAATGACATCAATATTAAAAATGCAAAGTTAGACGAATTACGCCATCGTGTGGCCTTTGTCACCCAGGATGTACAATTGTTTCAGGCTAGCGTTCGCGACAATATAACATTTTTCAATAAAGATATTCCGGATGAAACGATAATCGATGTTATCAACAAATTGGAATTATCAGAATGGTTCGCGTCATTACCGGACGGTTTGAATACCAGATTACAAACCGGGGGACGAAGTTTGTCTGCCGGTGAGGCACAATTACTGGCATTTACCCGGGTATTTTTGCGTAATCCCGGATTAGTCATCCTGGATGAAGCATCGTCCAGATTAGACCCGGCGACAGAACAACTGGTGGAACGCGCGATAAGCCATTTGCTGGAAAACCGCACAGCAATAATTGTTGCCCATAGACTGGGTACATTAAAACGCGCCGATGATGTATTGGTATTGGAACATGGCGGAATAGGTGAGTATGGCAACCGATTGCAATTGCTGGCAGACGAAAATTCCCATTTTTATCACCTTCACCAAACCGGTTTAGAGGAGGTGATGGTATGACATATCAGGATGAAATTATGCCGGATGCCGAACTCCGCACCAAACGGTCTATACCAACATGGAAAATAATATGGCGGTTAATATGTTTTAAACCGGGGATATTCGTCAGCAATTTATTTGCAATGTTTGTGTTAATGGGAGCATGGCAAATACCCGGCCTGGTAATCCGTGAATTTTTCAACATGTTAACTAATAACGCGCAGACAGGCTTTGGGGTATGGACACTGGTCGCTTTCATGTTCGCCAGCGAATTAACCGGGCTTGCCGGTGTCTTATGGTTAACTCTCACCAATGTGCCATTTTTCGTCCACAGTCTCACTTTATTACGCCATAATCTGCTACGTCATATTCTCCGTCGTCCGGGTGCGTCGTCACTGCCGGATTCCCCGGGTGAAGCAGTTAGCCGTTTCCGTAACGACGCGTTGGAAATGCCACTTTTCGCGTTGTGGATGAACGATCTTCTGGGGTCAATAATATTCTGTGTGGTTGCATTAGTCATAATGACGCACATTAACGCGAGAATTACTATGATGGCAGTTCTGCCATTTATTATTGTTGGCATTGCTGCCAACCTTGCCATGAAAAAAATCGAGAAGTATCGCCGCGCCAGTCGTAAAGCATCCGGCATAGTCAGTGGATTCATCGGCGAATTATTCGGTGCGGTGCAGGCAGTTAAAGCTGCAACAGCAGAAAAAGAAGTAATTACCCATTTTCATAATCTTAACGAAGAACGCCGGGTTATATCGTTAAAAGACCGTTTATTTAATGAAATTTTACGTTCTATTTTCATGAATGCCACCAACCTTGGCACCGGTATTATCCTGATACTTGCCGGACAGGCAATGCGAGAAAAAACCTTCAGCGTTGGCGATTTCTCGTTATTCGTATTCTACCTCGGGTTTATCAGCGAATTAACAGCATTTGTGGGACTGCTAATAGCCCGGTATCAACAAATAGGGGTGTCTGCTGACCGTATGCACCGATTAATGGAAGGTTCAACCCCGGAAGCACTGGTCGAATATATTGATACCCATCTGGATGGATCACTGCCAGAAGTAAAATATGCGGCAGAAAGCGAAATGGGACCATTATCCGAGTTAAAAGCAGAAAGATTATCATTCACCTTCCCCAATAGCGAAAATGGCATCCGCGATGTTTCTTTCACTATACCACGAAAGTCATTTACTGTTATTACCGGCAGAAACGGCAGCGGAAAAACGACTTTGTTACGGGTGATGTTAGGATTATTATCCAAAGATGAAGGCACCATATATTGGAATAATAAAGAGATTGAGAATCCGGGTGAGTTTTTTATTCCACCGCATAGTGCCTATACAGCACAGGTACCAAGACTGTTCAGTGATACCCTGCGTGACAATATTTTAATGGGCATGGATAAAAGCGATACCGCAATTAACGCGGCAATGTTTACCGCGGTATTGGAAGATGACTTAAACCAACTTGACGAAGGATTAGATACCCGGGTTGGCCCCAAAGGCGTTAAATTATCCGGCGGACAAATGCAACGCACCGCCGCCGCCCGCATGTTCGTACGTTCACCGGAGTTGCTGGTATTTGATGACCTGAGTAGCGCGTTAGACGTGGAAACAGAAAAAAAATTATGGGAACGCGTATTTCACCACGAAGACGCCACCTGCCTGGTAGTAAGCCACCGAAAAGCCGCCCTGCGCAGTGCCGACCAGATTATAGTGATGAAAGATGGCCGTGTAGATGCCATCGGGACCCTGACCGACCTATTGGAAACTAACGACGAATTAAACCGCCTGTGGCACGGCGTAGTGGAGAAGGAAGAGGAAGAGGACGAAGGACGAGGGAGTTAGTGAATAAGGATTAGGTTTTAGGTCGTTAGCAATTAAATC
This sequence comes from uncultured bacterium, assembly GCA_964573385.1. Taxonomy (GTDB): domain Bacteria; phylum Armatimonadota; class Hebobacteria; order CAIYQO01; family CAIYQO01; genus JBAXQQ01. Next base: position 15,866 of record CAZNLA010000039.1, on the reverse strand, counting down.
CATTGGTTAAGATTCGGGATTTTTATAAAGGTAATAAAATCGATTTCTACCGAAAGAAAACAGTATATCTTATCCATGGAGAGACGACTTTATAAAAGCACCTCTTCGAGGCGCAGTCAATGTTACGTTTTAATCTCCAGGCTTGCGCCTGGGGTTATTCATTATGTCGCCTCTTCGAGGCTAATATATATGAAAATCGGTAGAAATCGAATGAAGCGGTTGAAACCGGTTGAAGTCGATTCTATTTCGATTATAAACTCAATGACCTTTAAAAAATCCCAACTTTTTTGTAAGGATTTAGGCGCTAACAGCCTAATCCCTATTCCCTAACCCAAATAAATTGGACAAGTTTTTAGTTGTCAGTTTTCAGATGTGGTCACTTCGACAAGCTCAGTGACCGGTAGAAATTACGGTCACTGAGCTTGTCGAAGTGACCATTATAAAAGTTCCGCCTAAAATCCTGACTTTTTTTGTACGAATTTGGGTGCTAACAGCCTATTCCCTAATCCCTACCCTCGCTCCACCTACCGTTGAATTGGGTCACCGCTGTTTATCTCTGCACGGGGCCAGGTGTCAGTACGGAATTGTGATGCTGGCAGGCCGGTGTTATTGTATAAATTACCAATTGGCAAAAAGGCCCAGTTATAACGGACAGCAACTGGTTTAGTTACTTTATCTGACCATACAGTGACTGTTCTGCCGGAAATTTTGCAATTGGCCCAATGAAATATTTTATCTGCGCCGGCAATTGCAAATCCCGTTAAATTATCTTTGCCGGAATTTAATCCTTTGCTGTGGTCAAAAGTTACCTTGATTTTTTTACCACTTATTTTCATCGATTTATATACCGGTCCGGAATATTCTGTTTTTTGTCCGTAATCATTTGCCAAAGCAATCACGGCAAGGCGCTTACCGACATCCTGTTTATTTCGCGGATGTATATCTGCCGCGTCGCCGATATCCGTAATTACTGCCATCCCGGTGTGTGGCATTGTTAATGCTTTCATTTGCGCTTCTCTTACTTCGGCCCATGATGATTTCTCCACCGGAAAACTTTGCGTTGAACAAAAACCGGCAAGTTGAACGAAATAAAATGGGAAATCTCCCTGACCCCAGGCATTTCGCCAACCGCGGATAAGCGCGGGGAACAGTTCCGCGTAGACATCCGGTTCGTTTGCGTTAGATTCACCCTGATACCACAATGTTCCTTTGATGCCATAACCTGCCAACGGCGCTATCATGCCATTATAGAAATTCCCAAGGTCGCCATACACTTGCTCGGGGAAAGCAGAATTGTATAAAAACGGTTGCTTTGTCATATCAAATTCACTCCCCACCCTACTTTTCCAGGTGGTAGCTAAAGATATTGGCTGAACTGTGGCATCGTCAGCAATAGCTAATGACATATCAGATGCTTTGCCATATATCCCCAAAGAAAAGACCTGATTAACCGCGCGTATAACAATAGATAACTGAGAAGTTTTTATTAAATCCGCTGACAATGTATAGTGTCGTGGTGTGCGCCACCCATTTGGGTTGTCATATAATGTCCTGCCTATTTCGGTGCCATTTACCCATGTAATATCACCATCATCTATCGCACCTAAACTTAAAGTCAACTTTTTCCCCACCCACGCATCCGGAATCTGTAAATCAAGGCGGAACCAATATGACCCCATATTATTAAGAGAGTTCGCTACATTCGGCATCGGTAATTTCATCGGTAACCAGTTTTTCGTGTCGGTTGCCGGGTCAAACCATTTTTCTTTTTGTCCTACTTCATTATTCATAAAATCCTGCATCCATTGCTGGCGTTCCTGGTCATATTTTAATCGGGTTGCTTTCACTTGTTCCTGATATTTTATTTTATCAGCCAGGTAAAGGGTATTAGAATTAGCGAAGGAATAAATTCGGTCTTTCATTGCGGTTACTTTTACCGCATATTCCCATGGCGTCCATGGTTGTGCTTGCGATCCACCCCAGGATGAATTGATGATTCCCACCGGAACCTGCAGTTTGGCACGAAGTTCCCGTGCGAAAAAATATCCGGCAGCAGTAAATTTACCTGCATTTTCCGGTGAGTTTATGGCCCATGAACCTGAGCAATATTTTTGTGGTTTTGGCACACCTGAATGTCCTACAGTAAATACACGTATATTCCCATCTGTCGCCTGATCAATTTCCAGTTTCGCGTTATTGCAGTCTTTAACAGATAACTCCATGTTACTCTGTCCACCACACAACCACACCTCACCCACCAATATATTTTCAATCACTATTGGCGTCGGGTTAACTGAACCTGAAATTGTCATTTTCCCCGGAATCGCAGATGCCACTACCGGGTCCAGAATCACCTTCCAATCGCCATTATCATCAGCAATTGCATTTTTTTTCTGACCGGAAAAATCAACAGAAACGGTTTCACCGGCATTTGCGATACCCCAAACCGGCAATTTTACCTTCTGTTGCAATACCATATTATTTTGGAACAATGACGCCGGTTTTATTTTAACCGGCACCGCGTCACAACAGCACACAAATAGCGTTAACAACATGCCAACCATAAATATTTTCATCTTTTTCTCCCTTAAATAGTATCTTCTTTTCGGATTTTTCACTGTTATTAAATGAAATATGCATTAGCAAAACCTGATAATATAAATTTTTTCTGTTCGGAATGCCGTCCCCGGCATTCCGTACAAATATTTACCTGTCCTGATTAACTTAAAACTCTTCGTTATAACTCTGCTCGCGTTCTTCCCAGGTAATTTGTCTGACGGTTACAGATTTAATACGTATCATGCTTTGATACGCTTCAAACCCTATTTTGTTGTTATTCATATTATCTATTGGGTCAGGGTCTATTAATTCTAATTCTAATTCACCATCGACAAATACAAAACAATGCCCATCAATACTGCCAACCTGAATATGATATTCCTGATCAGGTTTAAACCATGGACATGGCACCGTCGCCAGCAATTTATATTCCGGCGATTTTTCTATCCCAATTTTACCGTCCCACCATCCCTGTAAACCGGCAACATATGCAACACCACGTTCATTTTTCGTTGTATCCCAACTCATATTCCACATAATATCAATATCATGGGTGGAAGGCGGTAATACTTTTGCAAAACAATCTACCATCACATTACCCGGGAAAGATTGACGACATATAATGCAACCGGGGCCTGCCAACGGGTTGCGACCTACCAGACCATCATCATCACAACACCACTCCGCGCTTAAAACTTCCCAATCGTTAAAATTTTCCGGGGTCAACGGCTTATCATATAATACCGGACTATCATCCAATAATATGCGTTTTCGTGTAATCAATAATTCTGTCATTTTACTAACCTTTGAAAAATAAAATCATATTTAAACACTTTCCATTTAACTAATCTGTTATCCTGTTATTTAATTAAAAAAATAAAAAAAGAGTAAACAGACTTTTGCAAAACCCAATGTTTCTATTCTTTTCCGTACGGAATGCCGGGAAGGGCATTCCGTACAATTCAAACAGGTTTTGCAATTGCCTCATAACTTTAACGTTTGCATCGATTGTTTTAATTATTTTTCAAAAACAGTATAATATCAACCGTGGTTTTTTAACCATTAAAGGATTAACATGACAGACAATTCATCATCATCATCCTGGTTTAATAAAGTTGGCAAAAATGCGTTGGTCATCGCAATAGTTGTCATCAGCATCTGGCTATTATTCGGCACCCCACTGGGTCGGCTTCTTATTTCGTCATTGCTAAACTCCCGAACGACATCATTTACTACCAGTCCTATCATCGTTACAAAACTTCAGGCGCTTAATCGACTGGAAACAGCATCGCAGGTAAGCCAACAGGTGGTGGAAGCAAGTTCTAACCTTAACCATTTGCCGGAGTTCCTTGGCAAAGACCGGTTACTGATGCAGGTACAAATAGAAATGATTGCCGGTATTAATATGAGCCAATTAACAGAAAATGACGTACAGGTGCGTGGGAAAACCATTATATTGCGACTTCCCGCCCCGGAACTTTTCACTGTACGCATTGATGATGAACATTCCAAGGTATTCTCCCGCGAACGTGGGTGGTTGGTAACCCCGGATGTAAACCTGGAAAGTCAGGCGCGTATGAAGGTTTTATCAGAAGCACGCAACACCGGGCAAACTTACCTGATTCCCACCGCACGTGTAAATGCAGAAACTAACCTGCGTAAACTGTTAACATCTTTTGGCTTTGATGTCGTCGAACTCCATTGGGCCGATCGGTAATACTGAAGCACTATTCCGAAGCACCCGAAATACACTACAATTTAATGTGAACAGACATTTGCAAAACCTGATAATATCTATTTTTATGTAGGTAATGCCGGGGACGTCATTCTCTACAATTCAGACAGGTTTTGCAAAAGCCTCTGGAAATAGAATAATCATAAGCATTTTTTTAAATAATTACAGGACTTTCGTTTTTTAGCAGAAATCTGCAAGAAATTGGTAGCTTCAACAGGCTCAGTGACCGGTCGCTGAGCCTGTCGAAGCGACTTTTAGCGAAAGTCCTATAATAAACTTTTTCGTGTTCTTCGTGTATTTCGTGGTTAAAAATCAATCTGTACTGTCATACAAATTAAAGAATTAACTCACATCACTTTTTACATGTTCAACCATTTTAACAATTACATCCGGATTAATATTGGATATTGTTTTGGCCATTTCTACCCATTCCATCGGGAACAGGACTATGGTGTTGGACGGACTTGCGCCTAAACCATCTATCGTTTGCAATCCGCGTAACTGCATAGCACCGGCATCCTGTGACATGGTTTTGGCGGCGGCGGCCAAATTAACAGCAGCATCGCGGTCACCCTCGGCCTTGGTAATGGTGGCTCGTTTCTCGCGTTCCGCGGATGCCTGTCGCGACATCATTCGTTTCAAATCTTCCGGCAATTCAATATCCAGCAGACGTATGCTGTCTACCCGCAAACCCCAAATTTTAACATGTTCATCAACCACAGAACCAATATGATTCTGAATCTGTTCTCTTTCGGATAATAGTTCATCAAGTGTCATACCACCGACGATATCCCGCAATGCTGCCTGTGCGTATTGTGATATTGCGAATTGAAAGTCCTGTATCGCCGTCACCGCTTTTTCCGCGTCTGTGACGATATAAAACAACGCGCCATCTATCTGCGCCGGCACATTGTCACGGGTGATAACCTTTTGGCTGGGGACATTCAGCACCAGGGTGCGGGTGTCTATGAAACGCACAAAATCCAGAAAAGGAATAATATAGATTAATCCCGGCCCTTTAACCGCATGGAAAGCACCCAGACGCAACACCACACCCCTTTCCCACTGTGCCGCAACCCGCATACCACCGATGATGATTTTCAAAACAATTCCGCTCAATATCATCTTCGTGATATACGTCCCATCAATAACATCAGTATAAAAAAATATACCGACAATTATCATTGGTATCAGCCAGATTATGAAGCGTAATGAGCCACCCAACGATGAATGAGTGTTCGATGGTTCCGAGAAATTTTTCATCGGCATCGATGGTAAAGTATATTGATTTGTCATAATGAAACTCCTTGCTAAACTTTGTTTCTAATTTAAAAGGATTTTACACCAATTATGGCAAAAAAACAATTGGTAAATGTAATTATTGTATCTGTTTGCCAAACTAAGGACTTATTAATGTCAACAAAAAACTTATCAACTGTTGTTCATGCCCGTGCCGGTCTGCTGGGTAATCCATCTGATGGCTATTTTGGCAAAACAATTTCTTGCCTTATCAGCAATTTTTCCGCAAAAATAACTTTGCAGGAAAGCGAAATTATTGAATTATTGCCACACCCGAGTTATGACCCCATGGATTTCCCCAGTCTCAGCACATTGGCAAAAACCATTGATAAGCAAGGTTATTATGGTGGATTGCGGATAATGCTGGCATCATGCAAACGTTTTTATCAGATTTGCACTGAACGCGGCATACAACTGGACGCGCCAAATTTCACCGTCAGATACGAAACCACCATCCCGCGTGAGGTTGGTATGGCAGGCAGTAGCGCGATAGTAATAGCAATATGGCGATCGTTGATTAATTGGTACGGGGTCGGTGACAAATTCCAACAAACCACCTTCCCACAACTGGCATTGGATACAGAATTAATTGAACTTGGCATCACCGCCGGTTTGCAGGACAGAGTTATACAAACCTATGGCGGCGTAATGTATATGGATTTCGACCGGCAATATTTAACGGAACGCGGATATGGCGAATATATACGTATGCCACAGAGCACCATACCACCACTATTTGTTGCTTATGTCCTGGACCCCAGCGAATCCGGATTTATCCACAGTGATGTAAAACGCCGTTGGAACGAAGGCGAAAAAGAAGTGCGCGACGCAATGTTAACCTTCGCATCCTTTGCGGAAGAAGGCCGTGAAGCAATGCTGCAGAAAAATTATGATGCTATACGCGAAATGCAGGGAAAAGCATTTGCCCTGCGCCGAAAAATATTCGGCGACAACGTCCTGGGAAAACATAACCTGCGAATGGTAGAAATAGTAGAATCCTTCGGATTATGCGCCACCACCTGCGGTTCTGGCGGAGCAATAGCAGGCGTAATGGCAGACCCGGACAAACACACCGCCATGGCAAAAGCCCTCAACGAAGAAGGCTACCGCTGCATGACAGCCACAATAGGACCTGATTACGAATGGTAGTTTTGAAGGGTGAAATTTGGAAGAGTGAAGAGTGAAATTAATTAAAAATTCAAAATCAAAAATTATTCTTTTGGTTTCCTGAATTTCACCCTTCACTCTTCACTCTTCTCACTTCATTACAACTTCACTTCTTTACCGGATGCGGCGGAGGCGTAGGCGGCGTCTATTATGCGCATCATGGTTACGGCTTGTTCTGGTGGGGAGATTGGTTCTTTGTCGTTTTTAACGCAATCAATGAAATGTTTGGTTTCGTTTTCGCCCCAACCGGTGGTGTTGTGGATTTGGGGGGTGCTTAATAATACGGCGCCATTTGATTCTGAGATTACTTTGAAACCTTTTTCGTTCATCATCAAGCCACCTTTGGTGCCCAATAATTCGAGGTAATTAAATTCGTTTTCGATATTGGATGCCCAACTGAATTCAAATGAAATTGCCGCGCCGGATTTTGTTTTCAGGTAGCCGGTGGCCAGGTCTTCAACGTCACAAATACCGCCATCTACACCGGTGTTTGTGGTGCCTTTTACTAATTCGCCCTTTACGGTTGGTTCTTCATTAATAAACTTCGCGAACATGCTGGCGGATATTGATGCCGGCGCCGGGAAGCCCATGAGATACATAGTTAAATCGAAAAAATGCACACCTAAGTCAATCATCGGGCCACCACCGGACATCGCTTTTTGGGTAAACCAACTGCCACGACCGGGGATACCGCGTTGGCGACGCCAACCGCAACGTGCCATATAAATTTCACCAAGATTGCCGGCGTCAACATATTTTTTGGCCCATAATGATACTTCAGTGTAGCGATTATTCAGGCCAACCATCAGTTTTTTGCCGCTGGCATTTTTTGCATCGGTCATGGCCTGGGCTTCGGTGGCGTTTAAGGCGATGGGTTTTTCACTATGGACATTTATACCGGCATTCAAGGCGGCAATAGCAACAGGGGCATGGAAACAGTTAGGGGTGGCAACGGATACGATATCCAGTTTCACCTCTTTGAACATCTCAACATAGTCAGTGTATACCTTTGATGCGCCGAATTTTTTCGCCATTGATTTCGCACGTTCAGGAATAATATCGCAAACGGCTTCAATCTTTACATCATCAGGATATAATGAATAACTGGTCAGATGCTTACCGCATCCACATCCACCGGCACCAACAATGCCATAACGTAATCTTTTGCTCATTTTTTACCTCATTTTTTGGTAGTTTTTAGTTTTCGGTTTTCAGTTTTCAGTTGTGGTCGCTTCGACCGGCTCAGCGACCGGGAGCGAAATTTTTCTATGCTAAACAGGCAATTGCGAAAACCCGATGGGACAGACACCTTCCTGGCTTCGCCACTCGGTGTCAGTCCCTTATTGACGTTTTCCCCTCTCCAACGGGGTGGGGATTAAGGGGTGGGGCTTTGCAGCTATTATTTCTCCCGCACACGGTCTGCTATATCTCGGCGATATGTTTTTCCCTGCCAGGTTATTTTTTCTACACCCGCGTATGCTTTGTCTATTGCTTCATTAAAGGTTGACGCGACTGCTGTTACGTTTAATACCCTACCACCATTGGTTACCAGTTTGCCATCTTTTATCGCGGTGCCGGCATGAAAAACGTTTACGCCGGGGATGGCCATAGCATCAGCAATTCCGGTTATCGCGTCGCCCTTTTGGTAACTATCCGGATATCCGCCGGCGGCAAGTACAACTGTAACGGCTTTGTCTGTATGCCATTCTATGGTTTTCTCCGCTAATTTGCCATTAACAGCAGCCATAAATAATTCAAACAAATCAGATTTCATCCGCGGTAGCACTACCTGGGTTTCCGGGTCACCAAACCTTACATTATATTCCAATACCATTGGTCCATCTGCGGTAATCATAAGACCGACAAATAAAGTGCCAATAAATGGCACCGCCTGTAGGGTTGGTTTAATCACCCGGTCAATGCCAAATTGTATAAGTTCCGGGGTGAACTCCGGAACAGGAGAGTAGTTACCCATTCCGCCCGTATTAGGGCCGGTGTCACCCTCGCCAATTCGTTTATAATCCTGTGCTGGTGCCAGTGTTAAACAATCGGTTCCACTGCATATAGCCAGCAAAGATACTTCATAACCCACCAGTCTTTCTTCAATGCAAACCCGGTTGCCGGCATCGCCGAACTCGCGATTTACCATGATTTTGGTGACTGCCGCAACTGCTTCGGCACGGTCATCGCACATCAACACGCCCTTGCCGGCAGCATTACCATCAGCCTTTACTACCCATGGTTTATCGACAGGTTGTCCATTTAACCATGCTAATGCAGCATCCGCATTATCGAAGGCGTTGTAACCCGCGGTTGGCACATTTGCCCGGGTCATAATCTCTTTTGCGAAAATTTTACTGCCTTCCAATTGCGCCGCGGATGCATGCGGACCATACACCAGCAAATTACGCGCGGAAAAATAATCTGTGATACCATCAACCAAAGGCACTTCCGGACCAACCACGGTTAAATCAATCCCTTCCTTAATGGCAAAATCTGCCAATGAAGCGAAATCAGATACGCCTATATTCACGTTCACCGCGATATCACCGGTGCCGCCGTTACCCGGAGCACAATAAACGCGGTCAACCATATCACTCTGGGCAAGTTTCCATATCAAAGCATGTTCTCTGCCACCACTGCCTATTACCAGAACTTTCATTTTTTCACCTTTTATATTTACTGATTTTCTTAATTTAAAACCATTATAATTAACCGCTAAAGATCGCAAAGACCAAAAAAGAAAAGTTTAACAAGGTCACTGAGCCTGTCGAAGTAACCATATTTTAAAACTTATTCAATTTATTTAGGTTAGGATATTACCATAATATTTTAACACGGGTACGCGCAGCAATGGCTTTGTCTATACCCATAGTGCGCCCGGCAGCGCTTATTAATACCGCCAAACTCATTAATATTAATCCGCCATATAACCCGATAATATCGGTGTTTACAACTTCATTAGGAAGATACATGCGCGAAAGTAAAAATGCTGTGCAGATAATGATGCTGATACCGGCGGCAAACCTGGTAAGCAACCCGAGAATTAACATGATGCCAGTGATAATCCAGGATACAATAAGCACCCAGGCCGTACCTGTGGCGTGCAGATGAACATAATGCAACAGGAAATCACGTAGCCATTTATAAGAATTGCCAATAATCATTTTTCCATCTATAGCGGTTTCGCGTAATATCTGATCAATAAATGAGTTAGCGTTGGGGAGCGAAGCTATGGCCGAAACGCCTAAATACAGAAAATAAACACCCAACAATAACCGAATCATTACTATTGACGCTATGCACGCCTGTGGATGCCTGTCTCCACCGGGACCACCACCACTTTTCACCATGATTTTCAACCTCTTTAAACACGTTATCCATAATTAACAGATAAGCATAATGAACTGAATACTATTTTATAGAAAAAAACCATATAAGTAAAAGGTTTAAAAAACAGGATTTTCGCTTAAGGTAACATTCCGGGTACAGGCAATTATTCGGACTGCCACTGTAATATAAAAATAGGTCTTAATTGTCCGAATAAAAGCCAGTTCCCTTACAAAACTGCACTTTTATATGAAATTTTGCTTAATTTAGAAAAGTTTTTAATTCAGTATCCGGTTTTATGAAAAAGATAAAGGTAGGGGACTGAGTCGAATCCCGCGAGATTACAGCACAAATATCAATTACAGATATCCGGGATTCGTGTCTGTCCCCGGCGAACTAAACTTCCGGGTAAAGGCAATTATTCGGAGTGCCACTTTAATATAAAAATAGGTCTTAATTGTCCGAATAAAAGCCAGTCCCCTTACAGTGACGAATCTGAATAATCACAAAAGATTAAAAAAATAAAATATACGCAAAAATACACTTGACAAATGGCCATTGTGGGTTTACGATTTTAGTAATCGTTGCAAAAGCAACATTTTTCAGAGACATCTGTATCGACAGATGCGGTTTATAGCTAAGAATGCTATATGAATTAAAGGCGAGTATGAAGTGGAGGTATGCTATGGATAATATTCAGGATATGAAAGAACGTGCCAGGCATTTAATTCAGCAAGAAAAATGGGAAGAAGCGTTGGTTGTGGTGAATGAATTAACGCGTATATGGCCGGATAATCATCTGATGACATATAATCGCGGAATAGTCCACTGGAAACTTGGCGATCTCCCCTCGACTGATTACTGGCTAAATCGCACCCTTGAATTGCAACATGACTTTGAACCTGCAATCCACGCAAAAAAACAACTGGAGATAGAACTCCATAAAGATTACATGAACCGGGTATCAGAATGTATGATGATAGAAGATTGGAGTCGCGCGTTGTCTTACCTGATAGAAATGACAGATCGTTGGCCGGATAACCCCAAGTACAATTTTCATCTGTCAATAGTGCAGCATAAATTGGGTGATTTTGAATCTGCCTGTGAAAGATTACGACAATTATTACTGTTGTACCCAAACCACCATCAGGTTAAAGAGGCATTAACTGAAGTTGAAGATGCTTTGCGACAACGTGAAAAGGAAGTAGTTAAAGACCCGGTAGCACAGGAATGCGAAGAGTTACCCGATGATGATTGGACACCATTACATTATGCCGCAATGGAAGGCAAGACAAATGAAGTGATACGATTAATTGATAATGGGTTTGATATCGCAGTAAAAGATAATGATGGTGAAATGCCGTTATATTACGCGATAATGAATGATAATATTGATATCGTAAGAATATTAATCGAAAGTGGCGCAAATATTAACGAAAAAGGCAATAACGGTTTAACCCCATTACACCAGGCCGCAGTCTGCGGAAACAGTGAAATTGTCCTGATATTATTACAAAATGGCGCCGATATTAACACCCAGGACAATTTAGGCAGAACACCCATCAAACATGCTGTTGCAAAAGGCAACACGGATATTGTTAAATTATTGATAATGAATGGTGCAGATGTAAATATCAAAAATAATGACGACTGGACACCATTATATAGCGCGGTGGTTGAAGGATATATAGATATAATTCAACTATTGGTTAAAGCAGGTGCTGATATCCACGCAAAACTAAATAACGGCAGAACCCCACTGGAATACGCCATATGGAAGGGGCAGGCTGATATTGTGGAATTACTGGAAAAAGCAGAAGAGATTTAAAAAAGTTTTCAGTTTTCGGTTAAATTAATCTGATGGGCAATTATTCACCACAAAGAAACACAAAGAACGCAAAGTGTTTGCTTAAACTCTTCTTTGTGTTCTTTTGTTATTTTTCGTGGTGAATAGATTTACGGTTTCATCCGCATTAGTAAATTGTGTGTTGCTGAAAAAATAGCCATTTCAACACCCAAATTGTTATACTTTGCCTGCGAAGATTTTTATAGGGGTTATTTATGATTTTTGTTGTTGATTCAATGCGGGATGAGGAATTGAGCGAGTTGGATTGTCTGGGAATAATGAACCTGATGAATGCTGTCTGGCCACAGACAGGCAAAACCTCGTCGGAATTAGCCGTGAATATGTATGCCGGAATACGTGTCGGGAATGTAAAACCGGATTCTGTACGATACCTGATTCGCGATGAAAATAATATGATTATCGCCCATGCAAATGCCCACAGCAGGGATATAAAAATAGTTGATGAGACCATTACTTTACTCGCCATTTGTGGGGTATGCGTTATTCCTGAATATCGCAAATATGGATTAGGTGCAAAATTAATTAAAGCCGCGTTTGAAAGGGTAGATAACGGTACATTCCCATTGTCACTATTCCAGACATCAGTACCCGGATTTTACGAAAAATTAGGCGCGAAGCAAGTAAGTAATAAATTTGTGAACTCACTGAATGCAGACGCACCCAACGCTATCCCCTGGTGGGACCCGAATATAATGGTATATCCATCACATTACCCGTGGAGTGAAGAGACAATAGATTTGCTGGGACCGGGTTGGTAAGATAGATATAAGCTTATACACATTTGTTATATCAATTGGATGCAATGAAAATTAGCATGATTTGACGATATAACCCCAACTAAAGGGGTTGGATTGTAGTAAATTGATTAAAATTTAGAAAATATAAAATATAGAGGCAATTGCAAAACATGTCTGAATTGTAGGGAATGCCGTCCCCGGCATTCCGAAAATAGAGAGTTTCTATCTCAAAGAGGAATACCGGGGACGGCATTCCGTACAGAATAAATAGAAATAATAGGGTTTTACAAAAGCCTGTAATTTAAATTATCTAAGGTTACAGCCGTTACCATAAATTACCAAACACTATAACACGGCTTTCTGCAATTCAGTTATTTCGGTTTCTGGGTTATTATTAATAAACAACGCGGAGCCAACTACTGCTGCTGTCATTCCGGCTTCTTTTAATAATTTTATTGTATTCAGGTTCACCCCGCCATCGCATTGTATAGTTGGGTTAATTCCTGATTTATTAATAATTTTACACAATTCGCGCAGTCGGTTATATGTTGTAGGGATAAAAGATTGTCCACCAAACCCGGGATTTACGGACATAATTAGTATTGAATCCAGCATATCCGCGACAGGTTCGATGACGTTTAACGGTGTTCCTGGATTTATGGATATTCCCGCCTGCATACCCATTGATTTTATTTGTGCCAATAAACGATGAATATGCGGGGTTGATTCCGGATGAATGAAAATTAAATTTACCCCGGCATCATGAAATGGTGATATTAGTGTTTCCGGTTTATATGTCATTAAATGGGCATGTATAGGGATATTTGTTCGTTTGCGTAATGCAGCCGCCACCATTGCGCCAAAACTTAAGTTTGGGACAAAGTGGTTATCCATTACATCAAAATGTAATCCGCTTGCGCCACCTTTTTCAACCCGTGCGGTTATTTCGCCTAAACGGGCAAAGTCAAAAGCTAATACTGATGGGAAAATAGGGAAATTCTTCATATCACTCCTCTATCAGAAAATGCCGGCCACTTTTTCCGTTAAAGATACCCAGCATTCGTGGGATGAAAATGATTCCAAATCTGTTGATAAAAGATGCGACCGAGATATTTCGTTCCTGCAGGTTGCCATCGGGATAAACAACTTCACGCAGTTTGCGGAATCTATCCATTTTCACTTCTATTGATCTTCTGGCGGCTTTCATCACTTTTTCTTTAACCCGTTCTAATTCATTAAGCCATTTTTTTTGCATAGCTTTTGATGTTGCTACCAATGTCGGATCGTGAGCATTACAAGCGCGGGTGATATCGTTACCTAAAGAAGTAAGATTAAACTCAGCCTCTGAGAATAAATCTTCATCACCTTCATGCAGTGCTGTCCTTGCCCAACTGTCAATTATATCGTTTTCACCATCTAACAAACCTACCGGCGAATAATAATTTAAACCCATGTCAGCAAAACCAGCAGCAGTTTCCAACGGATAAACAGTGGCGCCGGAAGGCATTCGCAATATTGGCATGGTTATTTCAAAAAACGCGAATATACTGTTTAATTCTGCCCAATAGGTAATTTCAGATGGACCGGCAATAAATATATAACTGCAGAATATCGTTTCCTGCACAATAGGCCGTAACGCAGCATTAGGAATGAACAATTCCGGATTAGTATTAAGAAGTTCATGCATTTCGTCTGCTGATAAATCTTTATAATTATTCACGCAAAATTTATCATCACGATAACGCACTTTTCTTCTGGTTCCATCAATCATTAAAAAAAAGTTACATAAATCTTTTGGTTTATCCAAAGGTGGGTTATACCCGGCATTTTTAAATTCAGTATAACTGGCATGGATATAACCGGTTGATACCAATGGATAATATATTTCTCGTTCAATAACAGGTACTGATAATTTTCGTAACATTGGCAAACGCGAATCGCAGATAACCAACCCATGTTGAGACAATAATTTTGCCAATACACGGGCATTAAAATCACCATAATCCGCACTTTTTTCGGCAATTTCGCGCAACCATTCGGTTAATTCTACGTTTTCAGTTAATCTGCCAAACTCACTGATAATATCAAATACCGGTTGGATAGGCAGGTTGCCTACTGGTGTCCATTTTGGCACGTCATTCCAATTTGCCCGCAATTCATACTGTTTTAAACTTTTATCCCAGCATGACACATGGTCTGTTTCATCACGGTCATCATCATCATTGGCAATCCAGAAAACAGCGACCGCGTCCTGGTCGTTGGCCCGCAAATTATCCGCAATACCAATGGCTGATATCGCTTTATATAGTGTATACATGGGGCCGCACAATAAACCGGGTTGCTGACCCACAGATATTATTTTTGTATTGGAGTTAGCTATTTTACGCGCATTTGTAATCGCGATTTCATCAGCACCGATTTCTATATTATAATCCACTAAAGCCGCTGATATCTCTGCCCTATCCGGCATATAACAACTGTTGTTGATGTCATCAGTTTTAATTTTTCCACTGATAATGTCTGCCAACATTTTATTGCCCGGGATTATTTCTGTGTAGGATATGTCAATTAATGGCTTCATGCGATTATTTCATGAACCGCGGCAATTACATCCTGGACACCAGGTATCATTGCTGCTTCCAATTTGGGTGAAAACGGAATCGCATGTTCCGGTGGGGTAAGTCTCATAACCGGCGCACTAAGATAATCAAATGCCACCCGCATAACCTGACAGGCAATTTCTGCCGATGGTCCGGCGCAGGGCATTGCTTCAGTCAGAACAATGGCGCGACCGGTTTTCTGTACAGATTCAGCAATGATATCAGTATCCATTGGTTTAAGCGAGCGCAGGTCAATCACCTCGGCGTTAATACCTTCTTTAGCCAGTTCTGCTGCTGCCAGGGCGGCAGTATGCACCATTTTTGAATATGTTATAATCGTAACGGCATCGCCAACCCGCACTACTCTGCCTTTTCCCAGTGGTATCGGAGCATAGTCGTCGCTCAATGGCATTCTTACTTTATACAAATCTTTATGTTCTACCACCAGCACCGGGTCATCATCGCGAATGGCGGATATCAACAATCCACGCGCGTCCTCAGCAGTAGATGGTGCCACTACCTTCAACCCCGGCACATGCATAAACCATCCTTCCAGCATTTGCGAATGGGTG
>CAZNLA010000038.1:0-19758 GCA_964573385.1 uncultured bacterium | reverse complement strand
ATATGCCGCGGGTACCCCATGGGTATCGCTGGGTGACCATCTTCACCCGGCAGGTATACTTGATTCATCAGTATATAAACTTATTGGCGACGCATATACATATAGTAAACCCATAGCGAAAATAGTCGAAAACTCCACTCCGCTAAGTGAAATTACTTTACTGGTTTCGCCAAATAATTCACATTTCACCTCTTTGCGAAAAACAGACCAGACGGCGCAACTTGGCGCGACGCGATTGTTAGTGGAAGAACATCTGCAATTTAGCGTATACGATATCCTGAGTGATTTCCCGACAGATAATGTAATGCTGTTGCCGGGTGGCATGCCATTAACACCGGAAGTAATAACTGTTATACGACAACGTGTTAAAAATGGTCAGCCATTGCTGGCATTAGGCAATCATATCTGTGGTTTAGAAGATTTAATTGGTGCAGAACCGGCAGAAGAAACCGCAATGGATGGCCAACACCTTTGTTTTGATACCATATTGGCGGATGAACTAATTGGTAAAATGCCGGTATCTGTTTACAGCAAAGTTTGGACTTTCACCCAATCGGCCGGGTCGCAAATTATAGCTGATGTTATTGACCCACTGTTTGATAATACATTGCCGGAGAATTATCATCCCCATGGTCCGGTAAATAATGACGGTATCCGCAGACCGGCCATTATAACCCGCGGTGATGTTATTCTTTGCGGTGTATCACTGGCAGAGTTAATTCATACTGAAGGTGCCTGGCCACACATGCTGGCACTGTCACGTTTGCTGCGGCATTTGTCTGGTACCTCGATGATAACAACAGATGTTGGGCCAACTACAGAAATATCCGTTCACCGACATGGTGATGACGCCGTGATACATCTGGTTACTGCGCAATTTTCTCGCGGTGGTATGCCACCACAGCGAACGCATACCTTTACCCCGGTTCGCGGGGTGAGTATCGGTTTTAATGGTTTCTTAACGCCAAAATGTGTTGAAGTCATAACAGGCGGCACAATAACTGAATGGCAAACCGATAATTATGGTTTAAATATGACAGTAAATCTGTTGAATCCGCATATGGTGATACGATGTTGCGGAGTATTCGCGGGTATAAATGAAAAATAAGCGCAGGTATAACGTAATGTATTGCGAGCATCCTGCTCGCAAAAATCCGGGCAGGATGCCCGGAATACTCTTGGTTACTGATTCTGTCGAAGTGACCACATCAGAAAACTAAAAACTTATCTCAATTATTTGGGTTAAGATAAAGGGAGAACCAATGTATAATTTCACGAATAAATTAATTAATGTATTAATTTGTGCGGTAATCATGGGAGTATTATCTATGGTAGCTAATGCTGCGGATGTACAAATTACTCAGGCGGATGACCGGTCGGTAAATGTAAAAACGCCGGTATATACCACACAGATTGATGCTAAAGGTAATCTGACAGAAGTTAATGTAAAAGGCGCAAAAGCTTTTTCGCATATATTTGGTAATCCCGGGAAACCGCCAAAAGAAAATCCGTCTATTAATATCACGGCAAACCTGGTGGCTATCCGGTCAGAAGGAATGCGCATTGAATGGACTTTTGGTGAAGATACAATAAAATTTATCACTGAAGGATATAATTTTGAGGGAACCATTGATAAGACGGTAAAAGCTATTGTTGCTCCGGGTGGTGGCGGCGGTGCGATTGGTAAATATAATGGCGGCAGTACAGCAATAATATTAGCAAACGACCTTACAGTTGCTTCGAAAACTCCCATGCATATTCATGAAAGGCGGTATATACCGGCAGCATATACCAGTGGCGGAGTAAAACCCGGAGTCCTGATTGAAAATACTCTGACACTTGGTGCGCCTGCGGATGCCGCGCAAACCATAAGCAGCATCACTATTAAGGCAATCGGTACTGATATTAAACCTTTGCTTGCGGATGGTAATCAAAGTGGTTACGGTTTTATCCATTTTTCTGATGCTAAAAAGATATCTTTCACGTATTCTCAACAGAACCTTGGTAAAACACCTGCTGATATTGAATATCGCGCGGTAGTGTTGGACCATTATAGCCTTGGCAAAAAGGTTGCTGAGTTTAAAAAGAATATTAAATTGGAAGGTGAATCTATCTGTAATGAAACAATTACAATGCCGGAACTACCTGCCGGATTTTATTATTTAACAATATCAGCATGGCGTGGTGACACGAAACTGGTTGAGACCAAACAGAGTTTCGCGGTTAATATATCAGAATATCATCATGAACTTACCCGTCCGGCAGATTTTAAAGAATTCTGGAAACGACAAAATGATAAATTGGCGGCTACACCTTTAAATCCCAAAGTAACTTTAATTTCTGCACCGGAAAATATGAATAAAGCATATGAAGTATTTATTGATATGCCGGATGGAAATAAAGTCCATGGCTGTCTGGTGATACCAGAAAAAATCGGCAAGGCGCCGACACAATTCGGTTCATTAACCACAGGTCCCCTTAATGACTTAATCAATAACGCTAAGAAGTCAGATTTTAAACCTGCTGACAGCGTTTCATTTACCATTACATTACCAGAGGAAGGAACATATACAAGCTGGAAAGACGCGGAGAACAATAATTTGCTTAATTGTATTCTGACTTATTTACGGGGGATAGATTTTCTCGTCAGTCGTCCCGAGGTTGATAAACAGCGAATAATGGTATCCGGAGCAAGCCGTTCCGGTGGACTGACTTTGATTACCGCCGCGCTTCGGCCACAGAATATCTGCGCGGCTAACGGTTTTGTCCATACATCCTGTGGATTAAGCTGGGAAGACAAACCGTATCTTGGCTGGGGAAAATGCCCTGATATTAAAAATCCGGAAGCACTGAAGATTTTCTGCAGCCAGGCTGCCTATGTTGACCCGGTAAATTTCGCGCCGGATGTTAAATGTCCGGCAATTTTAGCTTATGGGATTGACGATGTCTTTTCACCCCCGCAAGGTATTGAAACGGCTTATCATCTACTCGGTTCCAAGTGGAAACGTATCAGCCGTGATGAAGGCGGACATCAATACAGCAAGGGATGCCAGCAAATACAAAAAGATATGAACGCATATCTGGATGCCGGCAGTGCGGCAGGTCCGGACCAAAGCAAAACTATGACAGACCATTGAGGAGAATTTTTATGCGACTTATCACATTGAGTTTATTACTTTTAGTTTTCATGTCATTCGCTTTCGCGCAGAATGATCTTCCTGCCAGCATTGGTCAGGCATGGAAAGACCGGCGTCCCATAGCACAATATTTTATTTCCCAGGGACAATTTGTAACTAAAGATAATCCAAGCGGTTATTTGAATAAAGAAGTGAATGTCTCTACCCTGGAAGGAAAAGAAGCATTTCGCAAATTACTGATGGAAAGTGCTGACCGTTGGGTAGGCATACTTAAAGAAAACAATGCCCAAGGGATGATTGTGTGGGATTTAGAAGGCTATAGCCAGGCAGGGATGGTTTATGTTGGCGACCCGCGTGTATTGCCGGAATATGCACCTGAAATGGATGTAGTGGCGGAAGAGTTCTTTAAGAAGTTTGTCGATGCCGGCATCCGCACCGGGGTGACAATTCGTCCCAACCGTATTTTTCGCATTGAAGGAGAAGCCGCCATAGCAAAATGGGGAAAGTGGGGGTATAATTATCAACGGCAAAGTAAAGTTGTATCTGAATTATCATCAATGATTACATACGCAAAACGCCGATTTGGCTGCACAATTTTCTACATGGACAGCAACTCTTACACTACTGATGACAGCAAAGACGGTTTCACTCCAAGTGCGATAATCACTGCTGCCATGCTGAAGGAACTGCGAATACTGCATCCGGATGTGCTGATTATACCGGAACACCCGATAGCCGGCGGACATGAATGGACCGCGCAATATCGTGAATTACGTGGTGGCTGGAAAGGTACGCCGGATGCAGAACGACAGAAATATCCGGGAGCATTTTCTGTACTGTCATTTGGCGGCGGCAAAGAGTTTCAGATAGAACAAAACTGGGAAACTTTGGTAAATAGCATTGCGCAGGGAGATGTCGCATTCATATCCGGATGGTATCCTGCCGGTGAAAATCAATTGGTAAAATATATCTGGAGACAGGCTGAATACCAGAAATCGAAACTTCCCACAGGAACAGATGAAAAGTCAGTACCGGAACTGTTGAAATTATTGGAGTGGAATTATCAGCCTGTTCGTTTTCTGGCTGTCAGGGCATTAGCGAATATTGAAAATACGACGCAGATAGAGGAGTTAATTAAAATAGCGAGGAAAGATAATGACTGGGTGATTCAGAAAGAAGCCATCATTGCACTTGGCAAACTTAAAACTGTTGACGCTATACCAGTGTTAAAAAATATTGATACAAATAATATAAAAGGTCTTCGGTATTTTGCTAAAACAGCATTAACACAAATACGTGCTGATGAATCACCATTTAAAGAAGAATTAAAACCGTAAAGGTTGCAATATGCCGGATATCGCTAATGAATTATATCAACATAAATCGCATTTCTGGAATCAGGCAACAGATAATCTTTTATTTGATACCTGTGGGATTAATGTTGCATTTGTAGGCATAAGTTATAATATCACACCGTATGAATCATTATATGGCGATGCTAATAATTACGGCTTATCTTATGTAAGCAGTGGTTCGGCAAGGATAATTATAGATAATGAAACCTTTGTTGTCAGTCGTGGCGATATAGTTTTATTCCCAAAAAACAAAATGAATGCTATTTACCCGGATACTGATTGTAATTGGGAATGGTGCTGGATAGTGATGGGTGGTGCGCCAATAGACCGTATAGTAGAAGAATCAGGATGGTTAAATCATCCATGTCCTGTAATTACCAATACATCATTACCGTTTCTAACTATCACAAAATCAATGATGCAATCATTCCATCTTAAACCTAATGGCAGTTTATTAGTAGGTGGTTTGTTGTTGCAACTGCTTGGGCATATCGCGCAGTCGAATGTTAACAGCGAAATAATAATTCCACAATCAGACCGTGACCAGCAAGTAACAGATATCATAAGTTACATGGGACGGCATTTAACAGCACCATTAACGCTGGAGGAACTTGCTGAAAATTTTTACCTGTCACCGTCTCAATTAAGCAAATTATTCCGCCGTATTACCGGGGTATCCCCAATACAATATTTCAAATATTTACGTATAGAAACCGCGAAAGGATTGTTGCGGTCATCCATGAGCATTAGCAGCATTGCAGTACAGGTAGGTTTTGACGAAATTGTAACTTTCGACCGCGCCTTCAAACGTATTACCGGCATGACACCGCGCCAATACCGGCAGGAGATTTGCAGATAGATTTAATGAAGATTTTCTCAACGAATTAGTTGTTTATTTGGTGTTTTATTAATCTATTTTAAACTCAATACAACTCATTTTTTCCTATAAATAGCAAGATTTATTTATCATAAATTACGAAGAAATATCCAGATTTTTTGAAGAAATATCCATTTACATGTCAATTTTTTAACGTATAATTAGGTACAGTATATCAAACAAAGGGGTATAGATTTTATGTTAAAGAATCACAATTTACGCGGGTTTACCCTCATTGAACTGCTGGTCGTTATAGCAATAATTGCTATCCTCGCCGCGATTCTCTTCCCTGTTTTCGCACGGGCGCGCGAGAAAGCGCGGCAGACGACATGCAGTAGCAATCAAAGACAAATAGCCGCATCAATACAGATGTATGCCCAGGACCATGAAGAGATACTGCCGGATGCCAGCACTGTATGGTCAGATATTAAGGTAGATCCCGGTGTATTGGTTTGCCCGACTGAAGGCAAATCAGTTCCGAATGGTTATGTGTACCAGAACGGCATATCCGGCATTTCATTAGGCACATTTACATCACCGGATGAAATGATGACAACCGCAGATGGTAATCAGACGGCCAGTAATGGCAGTTGGCTTATCACCAAATATCCCAATGTCGCTTATGACGCGGCCGATTATGACCTGCGTCATAGCGGAAAGTTTATCGCTTCCTACCTGGACGGGCATGTCGGATTGGGGTCGTTGTCCGGTCTTTCTGTTGGGCCACTTGTAAACGTCACTGCCTTTACCGGCATGACCTTCGGCACCGGCGGCGTGGTGAATACCTGGCAAAGTACCAACCTCACGACACCAGTCACGTGCAACGGGCAAGGAACTCCAAAACCGGCCTTCGAGGTAGCAGGTCTAAACGGAAAACCTTGCGTAGTATTCAATGGAACCAACTACATGCAGGCATATACCAACCAGTCCTGGGGTACCTGCGGTGTTGTTTTTTCCACCACACAAGTCGGTTCAGAAATGCGCATGTTGTGCTACCATATCAATAATCCCGGCATTCGCATGAACGCTTCAGGGAAGGTCTACACCGCCGGTTCAGGATTACCGGTATTGACGTCTACAAACTCTTACAACGACGGGAAAGTGCACCTTGCGATCCAGACTATCGGAGCGAGTGGGTTTTTCCTGTATGTAGACGGCGTACTGGTAGCAAGTAATTCGACTCCAAAATCGGGTGGTTTTAGTGAAACTCAGTTTGATCCTGGTTATGGCAGCGGCACTGTTGGCTTTGTCGGGCGTATTGGCACTGCTTTCTGGTATAGTTCAGCGCTGAGCGGCACTGACCTGACGTTGCTGACTGACCAGTTGAAAGCACAGTGGGGCATATGATACTCTGTGTAATAGGATGGTACAGAAATTATTTTTTGAAAAAAGGCAATAAATGAAAAGGACAAACATTAAAAAGACGGCCAAGAAAATCAAAGGTAGCTTGCCGGGGCTGGGCGTGGGCCTGCTGGCGGCAGCAGGTCACTTTATCAAGGTAGCTCCATTAATAACGGGTCTTTCCGTGCTATTATGGGCATTTGCAGGGACGGCATCGGCTGAGACAGCGACTCCGCCCGCCAAGGACATGGAGTTGTATCTTCTCATCGGCCAATCGAACATGGCCGGGCGTGGCAAGGTGGATGAGGAGAGCAAACAGATCCATCCGCGGGTCTTTATGCTCAACAAAGATGGCCAATGGGTGCCGGCGACCGATCCGCTGCACTTTGACAAGCCCTCGGCCGGGGTAGGACCGGGGCTCGCGTTTGGCAAGGCTCTGGCGGAGGCAGCACCAGAGGTCCGGATTGGGCTTATCCCCTGCGCCGTTGGTGGAACCTCGATTAAAGCGTGGTCTCCGGGGTATCAGGATCAAGGAACCAAGGCATATCCTTACGACGACATGCTTCGGCGGGTCCGGCTCGCGCTAAAGGATGGGTCGTTGAAGGGGATCATCTGGCATCAGGGAGAATCGGATCGGCCGGCTACCGATTGGTCGCGCAAGCAGTATACTGAGAAGTTTAAAGAGTTGATCGACCGGTTGCGCAAAGATCTGGATACCGGGCAAGTGCCGTTTGTCGCGGGTGAATTGCCGGAGCTCGATGATTCCATCCGCGAACGCACACAACGCTTCAATGAACTGTTGCATGGTCTTGAGTCAACCGTAGCCTGCTATGCCTGTGTTTCGGCGAAGGATTTGATCGATGGAGGCGACAAGTTGCACCTGGACAGCAAGTCCGCGCGGATATTGGGACAACGATATGCCGAGGTGATGCTCCGTTTGCTGAAAGGGCGTCAGGTTACTCCCGACAGCAAAGGCACGGAACAGACAAAGGATGCGCCTGATTCCAAACAACACATAAACGCAGTAGAAGGAAATTAACACCATGAACGTCGTATTCCTCTTTTCCGACCAGCATCGGCGCGATGCGGCGGGCTGCTACGGGCATTCGCTGGTCCAGACGCCGAACCTCGACCGGCTCGCGGCGACGGGAATGCGGTTCACCCGCGCCTATGCTGCGGCGCCGATCTGTGGGCCGTGCCGGTCGGCCATGATCACCGGTCGGCATCTGCATCGGTGCAGCGCGTTGACACACGGGCACATGAAAGCGGACATGGGGTTGCCGACTATGGGGTCGGTGTTCCGGCAAGCCGGCTACGTCACTGGTGCCTTTGGCAAGGTACACGTAGCGGGCGAATCCGATGTCAACGACATCGGATTTGACGAACGCGCCTTGGAAATCTATACCCCGATGCAGAGCGACTACCAGCACGCCATCGGGTTGGAAAATTTTTGGCAGTATTGCAGCTACCTGCCGCAGTATAAGCCGCACCCCGACAGCCATGAACGCCATAGCTATAACCTGAAAAACGAGCCGATTCAACTCGAAGAGGAACTAATCCTCGATCACATGGTCGCCGATCGCTCCATTGAGTTTTTGCAGCGGCACCGGAATCAGCCGTTCTTCCTGTGGGTGGGATTAGAGAAACCGCACAACGAGATGTATGCGCCGAAGCGTTTCCACGACCTGTATGATCCTGCCCGGATGGAACTGCCGGAGAACCGGAACTTCGATCGCAGCCGGTTGCCAGATGCTATCTATGACAATCCCACTTTTCCAATCGCCGATGGCCTGACGGATGACCAGATGCGCCACGCGACAGCAGCCTACTTTGCCAATGTGAGCTACATGGACGAACAGGCGGGCCGTGTGCTGGACGCTCTGGATGAGCTGGGACTGAGCGACAACACCATCGTGGTCTACTCTACCGATCACGGCGAACACCTCTTCAGCCACCAGATGGTGCACAAGATGTGTTTCTTCGAGGAAGCGGCAGGTGTCCCCCTGATCCTGCGCATTCCCGGGGTGACCGGGGCGGGAACGACGCGGAACCAGTTCGCCAGCCTACTCGACCTCCTGCCCACTTTCTGTGACGCCTGTGGGATCACGCCACCCGATGGCATCGACGGGAAATCTCTGTTGCCGGCCATTACGGACAACGCTCCGCTGCGCGACGAGGTGTTCAGCGAATTCTATGACAATGGCGTGGCTGAACGAATGATCCGCACTGAGTGTTGGAAGTATGTGCACAGCGAGGACGACCGGCACCAACTCTATGACCTCGAAAACGATCCACACGAAAATGTTAATCTAATCGATGATCCCAGCTATGCGGACATCTGCTGCGAGTTGGATGAACGCCTCTGCCGGGATTGGGCGAAACCGGACCTTAGCGGAATTCCGAAACGTCGCGGCGATACCCGGACGGGACAGAAATTATGCCCAAAGGACAAAAAATGAAACAACACCTGGTAATGACTTGGCGCCGCGGAGTGGCCGGAAGGCCGGCGAAGGCCAGTCACGTTTATGGAATATTACTCAAGGAGATCACATTATGAAAACATCGCTTATCGTATTCATCCTGGCCACATCACTTGCCTTTGTGTCTGCGGCTGAACCGCCCGCTGCCGACTCCGCCGCAAGGCCGTTACCGGACTTCATCAATAAAGTCCAACTCCAGAACTGCGGAGGGGTTGAGGTAACTGAGGACGGGAAGGCCGTGCGCCTCTACCGCGTCCCGAAGTCCGTAAGGGATTGCCTTACAGAGAAGAATTCTGATAGCGGGAAGACCGGTGCCGACGCCATGATGGCAGCCCGGCACAGCGAAATCCGCTTTGTTGTGAAGGAAGGGGAAAAAAGAGAAAATGTGAAGTTATATATTCAATCCGAGAAGCCCGTGGATGTCACCATTTATTGGGGCGACATTTTCTCCTCCAATCAGAAAGCGCCCAGCAATGGAAAGCCGTTGACGCTGTCGGGCCATGGTCTGCTATACCAGTTGATAGAAAAGTATCCGAGACACCGCTTTGCCAATAATGTCTGCCGCGTGATAATAGATGGGGCCGATGTGACCTTCAGTGGGATTGACGGGGATGTGCGCCCGCCCACGCCGGCGGAACTGGCACCGGTGATGATGAGTTATGGAACTTCGATTACATCAGGTTTTAATGCAGGTCGGGCGGATTTGCAGTGGAATTCCCTCACCGCAAGAGCCTTGGGGTATGATCTGGTAAATCTGGGGTCAGCTGGCACGGCTTTTTGCGAAAAAGAAATGGCTGATTACATCGCGACGCAATCCTGGGATCTCTGCACGCTGGAAATATCGGTGAATATGGTCGGTGGCTACACGGTGGAGGAGTTTCGCAAACGTGCTTCCTATATGATCGACACTCTGGCCAAGAGTCATCCAAAGGCTCCCATCGTTTGTATCAGTATCTTTCCCTGGGGGGTCGGGGAATATTGGACTGGAAAAGCGGCTGACAACACCAAAGCGTTTCGCATGGCTCTTAAGGAAATCTGTGAGACCAGCGGTCACAAAAATGTCTATTATGTCCACGGGCCCGACCTGCTGAGTTTTAGCGGTCTTTGGCATGACCTACTGCATCCATCACCCCAAGGCATGATTGAAATCTCTCAAAAACTCACTCCCAAGATCGAGGCGATTCTGAAGTCGTCTCCAAGTCCCGGAAGGTAATCTTATGAAAAAAATTATAAAAATAATCATCGCGGCGTTCATTTCAGTCGCACCAATGGTCATGGCAGCGGAATCCGCTGCAGAAACCGTCATTGAACACACTACAGGATTCGTCACCGAATCAAAAAAGGTCTCAGAAATCCCGGAAGAGTTGAAATCCATTGATCCTACGATTTTGGGCTTCTCCTGCATTGGTACTATGAAAACACGTTCCTCCTCCGAAATAGTGTCTTCAATGTGGTCTATTGGCGGGGAGACTTTGGATAGGGATTTCGCTGTTTACGACAACTACAAATCCTATCTGGGGAAGCTGGGGGCAAAGGGGATTCGATTGCAGGGAGGTTGGGCAAAATGCGAAAAGCAACCCGGCGTCTACTCGTGGGACTGGCTGGACAACGTGGTTGATGACGCCTTGCGTCAGGGTGTCCAACCTTGGATTCAAACATCCTATGGAAACCCCCTCTACGTTGGTGGTGGAACCACGGGGCTTGGCGGGGCGTTGCCTTCCAGTCCAGAGGCGCTGACGGCGTGGGACAACTGGGTCCGTTCGCTCGTGCTACGTTATAAAGACCGTGTCAAGGAATGGGAGATATGGAATGAGCCAGACCTGAATGCCCTGCATCCCAGCATCGGCTCGCTCGTTACGGCCGAGGACTATGCCAAATTGTTTATTCATACGGCAGAGATTATCCGGAAGGAGCAACCGGGGGCCAAAATCTACGGTCTCGCCATGGCGGGAGAAGAGACTTTTGCCACGGAGTTTTTAATCTGGCTCAAGGTCTTGGGCAAAACGGAATTGCTTGATGCCGTGACCGTACATGGATACCCCGTGAATCCTGACGAGATAAACGCCTTTCGGATTCAGGAATTGCTGAAAAAGTATGCTCCTAAAGCCAATGTCCGGCAGGGAGAGACGGGGGCCCCAAGTTCGAAGACCGTTGCGGCTTTGAGCCAGTTTGCGTGGTCTGAAACCAAGCAGGCAAAATGGAATCTCCGCCGGATGATGCAGCACAACGGGCGCAACATCCCCTTTAATCTTTTCACCATGGTTGACTTGAAATACGCCCAGACAGACCTGAAAGGAATGAATCGAAAGGGCCTTCTTTTCGCGAATGAGGATATGACGGTTGCACGTCCCAAGCTTTCCTACCTTGCGTCACAGAATGTTTTTTCGCTTTTTGACGATTCGTTCAAACCTGCCAAAAGCCTGAAAAGTCCTGCTCCCGAGGTTTGCCTCTTCTCATATCAAAAAAAGGATTCGGGAAACATGGTCATCACAGCTTGGTTTAAAAACGCAACTCCATCCGAGTCGGCCGAAATGACTTCCAAGGAAATTACTCTTTCCGGAGTTGTCTTCACCGATCCCGTCTATGTGGACTTGCTTTCCGGAAAGGTTTATCGCTTTCCCAAAGACCAGTGGAGTTCGGATAAGAAGAATACTACGTTTTCAAAACTGCCTTTATGGGACTGCCCGGTCGTGATTGCTGAGGCGTCCTCTATTCCATTGAAGTAAGAAGGAACAACACTATGAAAATCAATACCATGAAATCTCGCATACTGGGATTGAGTCTGGTTCTGCTGTTGGCGGTGGGTTTGACCCTTGCCGCGGCGGAACCTGCCGATAAGCCGACGACTCCCAATGTAAAGGTCGAGTTCACCGACAAGGGTGAGTTATCACTGACCCTCGATGGCCAGCTAATCAGCCAGCCGACCAAGACGCTTGATCCGACGGTTCGTTTCCGCGATCCTGCTGCTAAGGTACCGCTATGGGGGGCGGATGACAAGACCTGGCCGGTGGACAAGGCCGATCTCAAGCCGCAGAATACCTCGTTTGACGCGGCTAACCGGCAATTGACTCAGACATTTACATGGGGTGAGGTCGTGCGTGCTTATCGTGCAGTTCCTGATGGTGTTGATATAGAGGTGACAGTACGCAATAAATCGCCCAGGACACTCTGCCAATTCGAGCAGCGGCTCTTTACCCTGAAGATGCCGGGAAATACCGGCCCGGCAATTACCACTGAAGCGCTATATTTCGGGCAGGCTGTGCCCGCTGCAAGTGGTAACACGCTGAGCGGTCCGGTTGCCCTGCCGTTGGTGGGGGGGCGGGTTACGGTGATGGCCGTGGCAAGGACTCGCGGGCCGTCGTGGCCACCACGCCCGAGACCAAGCGGCAACTGGCTCTGCGCTGGGAGACAGACACCTGGGTCGAACCGTGGAACCGCAAGGAAATGGCAAAAAAAAGACTCACCGGGTATGCGGTGAATGATCCGGTTGCCATGGATCTGGCGCTCCGCCAGCAGGAGGAAGAGCGCGCCGAAAAGGGTGAAAATTGGTGGCTGACCCTGAGCATCGGCGGCGACCGCCAGCTCTATCACGACCGCTATGCTTCGCGCCCAATTGCGCCCGGCGGTAGCGACAGCTACACCGTCTGGCTACGCTTCGGCAATGCCAGCGATCCCATGGCTCCGGCCAAGGAGGCGCTCCAGGCCTACGGCAAGGCGCATCCGATGCTCTTCAAGTGGGATGATCGGCGGCCGATCATCCCGACGATGATCGGGGACAAATTCCCGTACCATGAACCGGAGGGTCTGGAGTTGAAGAAGCCGGCAGTTGGCCCACGGGCGGAAGAGGTGCGGAAACTGATGCTTGACCACGCCGACCAGTTGATCGCTGAAATGAAAAAGATCAATGCCCAGGGGATGATTGTCTGGAACATCGAGGGGAACGGGCCGAGTTACCTTCAGTATGTCGGCGACCCGCACATGGTCGAATACATGTGCCCCGAGGCGGATGCCGTCGAGGACGAGTTTTTCAAGAAGATCCGCGATGCGGGGTTCAAGGTGGGCGTCTGCCTGCGGCCGTCGGTGATCTCGGTGAAGGAGGAAAAGAACGCCGCATTCGCTGACAAGCACAATCTCAAGAGTGGATTTTCGTATTTTCACGATTACCCGCATCCCAAGCGCTCCCCGGCGGACATCCTTAGCGAGAAGGTGGCCTACGCGAAGAAGCGGTGGGGTTGCACCCTGTTCTATGTGGATACCAACGACGCGGCCGGATGGTATCCGAAAACCGACGAGGAGAAGGCCGCCTGGCCGAAGAATGCCGACGGCACGCTGAAGTGGTATCACGCGCTGCTCAACGAGGATGTGTGGGCCGAGGTACTCAAGCGCCATCCCGATGTGTTGTTCACCATCGAGCACACGCCGCTCATCCAATACACGGTCAACGCACCGTATGATGAATGGATGACCCCCAACGATGGCACTCCGCCGGTGGTGCGGGCGACCTGGCCCGATGCATTCAAGTGTCTGGTCATCAAGGAGCCGAAAGACATCTGGCAGGTGGCGGCGAGGGTCGAGAAGGGCGATGTGCTCGCAGGCCAGGGTGAATCCTTGGAACTTCTGAGCAAACTGGGCGACCTCCTGAAACTCGGACCGCCGAAGGAACTCGCCGGCATGACGCCGGAGCAGTTGTTGGCGGTCGCCACCGATCCCGCGGCCGCCGAACCGATGCGTTTCTTCGCCGCCAAGCAGTTGTGCGCCAGCGAGCCGGACGCCGCCATGGTCGGCAAGCTGCTGAAAGGGAAAGACCCTCTCGTGCAACTGCTGGCCGTGGAGTCGCTCAAGTCCCGGGAACAGCTAAAGGCGCAACTCCCGCTCCTGACCAAGCTGCGGGGCGGCCAATATGGCTTCTTTGGCGGACCGCTCCGCGATGCGGTCAAGCGGGGCGGCCCAGAGTTCCTGGGCGATTTGACGGACTATGCCCGCAACAACCCGGCGTCGGTGAATGGGGTTGTGGATATGCTATTCGTGACGCCCGGTCCTCGAGCCACGGAGCAGCTATCGAAGCTGGTCGCCGACACCACTCTGCCGGATCGTCTGCGCAGCACCGCCGTCTCGGCCTTGGGATGGCGCAAAGATGTGACGGCGGCGCAAAAGGACGCTGCTCTAGGCTATCTGCTGCCGCTGCTGGGCGACACGAAAACCCGCTCCGGCGCGGCTGGGATCCTCCACCAGCGATATGTCGCTGGTCACGGCTTATGGCACAACGACCCGCGTGTCCTCGAAGCCGCCAAGGCCGCACTCGCCACCGAGCAGGCGCAGCCACAACCCGATAAGACATTCGTGGCCGTGTTAGAAAAGATCGTAAAGGGTCAGCAATAAATGGTATGAAATCTATATACTAAAATAATAAAATTAAGATTTTATATCGTCAATTTATTGGAAAAACAAATTGCGTATTCAACACCATTGCGTATCTTAAGTGTTGGATACGCAATGCCGAAACCGTATTGCATTGCCATGACTCCACCCACTTTAGGGTGGTAATCTTTGAATTTAACGTTATCGGGCATAATATAACGACATCGGGATTGGAGTTATAACGTGGTAAATAACTGTGTTTTTTAAACTTTCTGTTTATTACCGGCATGACACCGCGCCAATACCGGCAGGAGATTTGCAGATAGATTTAATGAAGATTTTCTCATCTAATTAGTTGTTTATTTGGTATTTTATTAATTTATTGCAAAATCACAATATATTTCACTTTTTTATAAACTGCGAAGAAATATCCATTTTTTACAAAGAAATATCCATGGACAGGATTGCATGCAGATGCGAAAATAATATAGTTTAATAATTGACATGGCGCCATGAAGACTCCCCGTTCATGTGTTTCCATGCAAAATCCATTAAGGAGAGTTTTATGAAACTCAATCATTTACTTCGTCATTGGCGTCTTATCTGCATATTATCTTTGATTTATGCATGTTCGGTTATGGTTGTTGCCGGGAAAACAATATTTGCCGATGAATTGATTCCACACTTCAACATTCCGCGGATGACAACCCCTCCAAAAATCGATGGAAGCATTGATTCCGCCGAATGGAAACAAGCGACAAAAGTAATGGGCATGGTATCAACCTACGGCCTTGATTATAAAGACCGTCCGGTTTCTTTCTGGTTGTCATGGGACCCACAGCACCTGTATCTTGCTTATAGGGTAGACACCCTAACCGGTGATATCCCACATTTGCAACGTGCCTACCGCGAGAAATACGCCACCCGGGTTGTCTTTGATGACGCAATTGAGGTGGGTCTTTTCCTTCATGACCGCAACAAAAAAGCCAATGAAGTATCCAGCTATCTGAAATTCGTCATTAATTCGTTGGGTTCCGGTGAGTATATGAAGAATTATCCGGATATCGGTCAGGTAATGTTTAACTGGACGCCGACCTTTGATATTGCTAATCGCACCTATACTGATGCTGCCGGCAAATCATGGTGGGAGATGGAAATCGCCATGGATTTGGAAGATGTGCAGATGCCTGTCCCGCATAAAGCCGGTGACCCGGTGGACATTGGCCTGTTTGCTGACGTGAAAAATCCGAACTGGCAGTGGCTGGATTACCCCTCCGCTTCCGGACACCTTGAACATTTCGGCTTTCCGCGTGGAATCCTCACTGAGGACCAGCCATATATTCAGGTGGAGGAAATCAGCGGTCTGCATGATGAAAAGCTCGCGTATAAATCCGTTATCTATAATCCGACAGATAAACCGGTGGCGTTGGATGCTAAATTGCTGGTACAGCATGGAACTAAAACAAAAAGCTCATCCGGTGAACTGGCTGACCCGGCAGACGCGTTAAACGAAGTTAAAACGCTTGAAATACCGGCAAAAGATTCAATACGTTTCGATGTTGCTAAAGATATGCCCGGATTGCAATCCGCCGCCAAAGGGAAAGGTTTTTTGCGTATTGCTGTCACCCCTAAAGACGCGCCTGCTGCGGCACCGGTATATACCTTTGCCTGCAACTTTTCCGGTAAGGACAAGAGTTATCTGAAACCCGGCGATTACAAGCCATATTTACCTACTCGTATCGAGTTTAATCCCGCTAATGGCCGGTTGGCACTTGCTGCTGACACCCTTGACTCGCCATTACCGGAAGGCGTAAAAGCGGCGGGGGCAACTTACCGTGTAAGCCTTGGTGATAAGACCATTTCTGAAGGAAAACTGCGCTATTATGTGAATCAGTGGTATGACGATTTGGTGGAACTGGGTTCCCTGCAACCTGGTAAATACGTGGTCACCCTCGCTCTGGTGGACGCCACCGGCAAGGAACTGGCCAGTGCTAAGGGCGGTTTCGATAAGCAGGATGAGGCTAAAGTATTTGCCAAGTGGTGGGACAACAAAATTGGCGACACTGAGAAGTTGTTGAAGCCATTCGAAGCGTTAAAGGTGCAAAAAGGAAAACGATCTAAAACGGCAATCGCCTGCACCCGTCGTGTTTATGAAATAGGTTCGCTGGGTTTGCCGGTACAGATTCAGTCAAATGGCGGTCCGTTACTCACTGCTCCGGCGCATCTGGTGGTAAAGGTCAGCGGCAAAGAGTATATTGTGCCGACTAATAAAACATTGAACATCATTGATAAAAAAGATTGGCGTGTTGACTTCACCTGTCCCCAGTTTACTGTTGCCGGAATCACTTTCTCCGGAACGGGCAAAATGGAGCAGGATGGTTTGGTTGAATTAGCACTTACTTATGCCCCTTCGAAAAAGAATACTCCGGTAAATATCGAAGAACTTCGTATCGAATGGCCTATTGATGATTCACCCGGTCTTTATATGTCCTGTACAGGTCAGGGGGGAAATTACTCAGCCCGTACCATTGGTAAAGTGCCTGATGGCAAAGGGCAGGTTTGGAATACCCGCGATGATATCGGCGTCACCGGATCCGGTCGTAAAATTGGTAATTTCCTTGGCAATCTTTGGGTAGGTACCGAGCAGCGCGGATTATTCTGGGGTGCTGATTCTGATAATGGTTGGGAGCCTGATGCGAAGGTGCCGGCGCATTTACTGCGTCGTGATGGCAAGAGCGTGGTTATAGTGAATAACCTTATCGGGTCTGTTGATGGAAAAGCGCCATTTAAATTGACCGATGCACGTACAGTACATTTTGGCTACAACGCCTCACCTTTCAAAAATCTGACACCGGGATTCCGGGTTAATTCAATGTCTGCCTGCGGCAGTTTTTCTGGCGGCAAGTACAAGGTTAACTGGGATAACAAACAGGAATTCTTCACCGTTCTATCGCCGCCATTCAGCGATACTGCCCGCTGGCCGGAATATTATGCTTACTGCAAAGATATGGTGAAAAAGATGATGTATGACGGCATCAACTTCAGAGATGAGTCATCACCCGGAAGTTCAGCATACTACGCAAATAGCCGATACCAATTTTTTACCGCTAACCAGGTTGCATTGCGCGGGTATGGTTATAAATCAATCGAAAATCCCAATCCGTACAACACCTTCGCGGGTGACTGGGTAGGCAGTGAAGGTTATGAAACATTGTCAAAATCTTATCGCGATTACATGATTTGGCTGATGGACCGACAGGTGAAGGAAGGCGGATGTCAGCATTTCTATTTTGACATCTCTTTCGCGGAGAAACTTTTCTCGCAATTAGCGGCCGGTATTGGTTATCGCTTGTCTGACGGCAGTATTCAGCCTGAATCAACTGATGTTAATCTGCGCGAATGGTACAAACGTGTGCAGGCAATGATGCAGGAGAATAATCTGTATCCCGGCAGTGTTTCCGGACATGCGACCCATGGGTTCTCTATGAAGATGCTACCATTCACCGACTGTATCCTTGATAGCGAATATCCGATGGCGGACTCAATTGATGTTTATACCAGCGAGTCTATGATCGCTCTGTCCTGCCCGCATACATTTGGGACAAATATTCAGCATCACGGTAATTTTATGAATCCGACCTGGCCGATGATGCATGACGCTTCAGGCGGTGATTTCCGTGGTCCTGTTCTCGGGTATCCGGAGTTCAAGCAGTGGGGAATGACCAGAACTGATGTTGAATTTATACCATACTGGCGAAACAAGACGATAGTTAAAGATATTACCCCTGGTTTAATAACGAGTATGTGGAAGCGTCCCGGTAAATCCGGTTCGGTAATTATCGCGGTTATGAACCACGGTATTGATCCCAAAGAACCAACACGGTCGGCAAATATTAAGTTAGACCTGAAAGCGCTGGGTATCCCCACCGACGCATTGGCGACCGGTGGCGACAGGGTGCGCATCCGGCAGTTTACCAATCTCAAAGTGCAGAATTATTACTTGCGCTCACTGAAATGGATGGAAGAACTAAAAGGTAAAACGCTGCCGCCGATTGAGCCTAAACTTGATCTTGCCACCGGTATCATTAGCGGATTCGACATCAATTATCACGATGTGAAATTACTGGTCATTGATTGGGAAGAGAAACCTGTTGATGACGCCGCGTTGAAAACAATAGCCACTGATGAGAAAATAAAACAGAATGCCCTTATCTGGGGTATTAATGGCGCTGTTAAAATGGCTGAGACTGATGGGGCAAAGCTTGTACAGTCTGATAATTCGTCTGTCAAAATAGAACTCTGGAAACGTACCGGCGACCAGGGCGGACGCGGCAACAGTGTGCTGATACGGGTATATAATATCAGTGAAAAGCCTGTTACCGGTACAATCAAATTGGACCTGAAGGGATTAGAAGTGAATGTGCGCAAAGTATGGGCAGAATTCACAAATGTCGTCCCGCAGGACGGTAAAGGAAGTGCCATAGTAGTGGAACGCGCCGACCAACCGCGTAATAACAATCAACTTGTCTTTAATGCATATGCCGGTGAGATTTATTACAATCTGAGTAAAGGTCAATCACGTGTATTCAGTATAGACCGGTATTAATTACAGAACTGTTAATTAACAGCAGGGGCAATCCCATATGGTTGCCCCTGCTTTTCAGATAGGGTTTGTAATTTCCTTATAATATAACGACATCAGGATTGTAGTTATAACGGGGTAAATAACCTGTGTTTTTTAAGTTTTCTGTGTATTACCGGCATGACACAGCGCCAATACCGGCAGACTATTTCTTAAAAGTTTTACTAATTCTTAATGAAATTTTTAAAAGTAGACGTTAATGCGCTATTGACATGTTGATATTAATATTGTAGAATATATTTATGCTTTTTGGTTAGCGCTAACTTTTATATCTGTTTTAGCGCGAAAAGGAGAAAATATATGAATATTCTTAAATTGCGGAAGGGGTTTACACTTATTGAATTACTGGTTGTCATTGCCATTATTGCCATCCTTGCCGCTATTCTTTTCCCTGTCTTTGCCCGGGCACGTGAAAAGGCGCGGCAAACAACATGTACTAACAATCAACGGCAAATAGCAACATCGGTAATGATGTATGCACAGGACCATGAAGAGACGTTGCCGGCAGCATCGGACTGGACAAACTCCATTAATATGGGGGATGGTAAAATATTCGACTGTCCATCTA
>CAZNLA010000037.1:0-19904 GCA_964573385.1 uncultured bacterium | reverse complement strand
GGCTCAGCGACCGGTCACTGAGCCTGTCGAAGTGACCTTAAGCGAAAGTCCTGTACTATGTGTATACTTTGTTTTCCTTTTGCGGTAAATATAAAACACCCGGTATTAACCATAACACAATATACCATATTATTTATCGGCTAAAATTCTATTTACTTAATGAAATTAACTAACAACTTTCTCATAAATACGCAATTACATTTTACTGATTTGACACAACATTGACCACTCTCTAAAATATCCTACACATGACACCTTTTTAATATTCCATCTTTTTGGCAATATTAGTATAACCGGTTTAATTGTAAATTATCGCTGACCGGCGTGGCAGCGTATAAAGGAGACATTTATGAAATTGTGGAGACTGTTGATTTTAATGGTCACTCTATGCGTCGGTTTCGCGTCTTACGCGGCAAACCCAAAATTTGCTGATTTTGATCGTCGTATCAGACTGGGATTCCGTATGAGTGAGGCAAACCCTAACTTTGTTGATTTTGATCGTCGTGCCAAATTGGGATACCATTTAAATGTGGTGTTCTTTGGCGCATCACTAACCTGGAGTGCTAACGCTTCTGACCAGTCATTAACATCATATCGCGCGGTTATGCAAAATTATCTGGAAGCGAAATACCCGAAAGCTCATTTTAAATGTTATGATGCCGCCATCGGCGGTACCGGTTCGCAATTAGGCGTTTTCCGACTTGATCGTGATGTATTAAGCCACAATCCCGACATGGTATTTTTAGATTTCGCCGCAAATGATGATATCTATAGCGATAATCCGGAAACCCTGGCATCATACGAATCTATCGTACGTCGCATTATTGTAGATGGCAAATGCCCGGTGGTATTAATGATATTCCCCTTCGGTTGGGATGCTAATTCAACAAAGTTTGATAGCATGAAACGCCGAACCGCCATTTTAAAATTGGCAGAAAAATATAATCTGCCTGTAGGCGACGCTATTAAATTAGTCACTGAACGCATTGAAAAGAAAGAAGTTACAAACGCACAAATCTGGCCATTTGACCAGGTACATCCGGGCGATTTGGGATACAAGAATTTCGCAGACGCGGCATTGATTGGTTACAACGATGGCGTAGCACGCAACTTAATCTGTAAAGTGCCGGAAAACATGATTTATTCCAGCAAATATATGAAAAATAACCGTGTCCGTATTTCATCATTAGGACCATTGCCGGAAGGTTGGGTTGTAACCCACCCCAGTTTAGTTGCGGCCTGGCACGATGGTTTAATGTGCCGCTGGCTTGACGACGTGGTATACGCCTCTAACCGTCGCACCGTTAAAAACGCGGAAGGGAAAAAAGAAGTTTTCCCACAGACATGCGGACGCATTAAAGCAATCGTAAACGCAGAAATGGTAATGCTGTTTGGCGAAGAAGGTGTAAACGCCGGCAAATACCACGTATATGTCGACGGCAAAGTGGTCACCTATACACCATGGGGATGGAAAACTACTACCGACCTGTTCAGTGCCGGATTTGTAGCAGGCACCCGCCAGCACATGCCGGTAATAGTACCCAACCTGGACCCAAAAACAGACCACTTACTGGAAATAGAACCAGTATTTGATGAAACCAAAGAACAGGAATTAAAAATAGAAAGCATCTGCGTAGCAGGTGGCAAAGCAACCGTAACCGCCGTAAAATAGTTTTCGGTAAAAAAGAATAAAAATAACAAAACCGGCAGAAGTCTTTTGATGAATGCCGGTTTTTTATATTTATTACACAGAGATGCAATGAGAAGACACAGAGATGCACGGAGGTTTTAAAAATTAAAAATGCAAAATTGAAAATTAAAAATTGATTAGCTGGTAAATATACAATTATCTTTCAAGTTTTGTCACTGTATGGAACTGGGCGGGAGCCCGGCTGGTTTGAAGAGTGAAATTTGGAAGAGTGAAGAGTGAAATTTTTCACCGATTCACTTGATTAAAAGCTTTTCCTTAGTTTTAACAGATAGTTTCAAGTTAATCATTGAATAATGAAAATCATGGTTCAGAGTAAGATTTCACTCTTCTAAATTTCACTCTTCACTCTTCAAAACCCTCGGTGTAACAATACAAAAAAATGTACCCCAGGCATACTGCCCAGGATACATTTTTAATTTTTCATCTTTAATTTTTAATTAATCTGCAATTATCCCCTATTTCACTACCACAAAACTTGTCGCCGGTGAGACCACTGTTGCCAGTGGGTCAACACCGCCGGTGTCTTTTGCTGTTACTGTTATCCCGCTATAGGTTTTTGCTGTTGATGGGTTAAATGTGTAACTGTTGCCGGCAGCAAAGTCGCGTAATGTTAAAATACCATACATGAACTTGTACTGGACGGTAGCACCACCGATGGCGGTGGCGGTCAGGGTTACCTGGCTGCCTAATGTTACGGTGGTTGGCAATGCGGCTACGCTTACCACGGTTAATGGTGCTAACGGGCCGGTTACGGTGAATGTTTTGGCGGGGGATGTTACTGTTGCCAGTGGGTCGGTGCCGCCGGTATCTTTCGCTATCACCGTCAGGCTATGTATTGCCACAGCATTTGGCGTCCATATGCAGGTGTTGCTACTGTTGAAATCGCGGATTATGGTGGTGCCGGTCATAAACTTATACATTACCGATACCCCGGCGGTGGCGGTGGCGGTTAAGGTGACCTGGCTCCCCACTACACAGGTGTTAACTGGTGCGGTTGCCAGTGTTACACCCGTCAGTGCGGTTTTGGTAGTTATGCTGACTGGTAGTGACGTCAGGGTTAATGTTGGGTCAACGCCGCCAAGGTCTTTAACCACCACGGTGAGCCCGCTATAGGTCTTCAACGCGCCGGGTGTCCAATTCATGGTATTGCTAACTGCAAAGTCGCGGAGGATTAATGTGCCATACATGAACTTGTATTGCAGATTAACCCCACCAGTTGCGGTTGCTGTCAGGGTTACCGGTTTGCCCAACAAAACAGCATTAAGCGGTGATGTCGTCATGGATATTCCGGTCAGGGCAGCTTTGGTGGTTATGCTGACCGCGTTAGATGTCATAGTTGCTGTCGGGTCGGCGCCACCAAGGTCTTTAACCACCACGGTTATTCCACTATAGGTCTTCAATGCCCCCGGTTTCCAGACAAGGATATTGCCGGCAGCAAAGTCGCGCAGTATGGTTGAGCCATACATAAATTTATACTGCAGGTTTACCCCACCGGTGGCGGTTGCTGTTAAGGTGACTGAATTCCCTAATAATACAGTATTAACCGGTGATGTCGCCAATGTAATGGCGGTCAGCGCTAATTTTGTGGTTATGGATATTGGCGGTGATGTAAATGTTGCCAATGGGTCAACCCCACCGGAATCTTTGACAACCACGGTAATACCGCTATATGTCTTTACCGCACCCGGTGTCCAGGTGTAGGTATTACTGCTGGCAAAGTCGCGCAGCATTATCGTTCCATACATAAATTTATACTGCGGGTTAACGCCGCCGACGGTGGTGGCGGTAAAGGTAACAGACGTCCCGAATAATGCTACATTTGCCGGGTTAGAGGTCAGGGATACCTCGGTGGTGGTTTTTTTGGTTGATATTGCTATGCCCGGTGATGTCACCGTTGCCGATGAATCAATACCGCCGGTGTCTTTTGCTACCACGGTTAAATTGGTATAGGTTTTTAATGTCGACGGCGTCCATACGTAACTATTGCTGCTGGCAAAATCGCGCAGAACTAACGTGCCATACATAAACTTATACTGCAGATTCGATCCGCCGGTTGGTGTGGCAATTAACGTAATTGATCTTCCCAATAGTACCGCGTTGGCCGGATTTGTGGTTAGGGCAACATCGGATAATGTCGGGTTCACCGTGAATGACTTGCTGAAGGTGACTGTCGCGACTGGGTCAACACCATGTATATCCCGGGCAACCACGGTTATGGTATGGGTGCCAACTGCTCCCGTAACCTGATAACTTTTGTCAGCAGAAAAATCACGCAATACGTTATCGCCTTCTTTAAACTGGTATTCCACAACTGCCCCACCGGTGGCAGTGGCGGTAAATATAACTGTTTTGCCAACGGTAACCGGTGATGTTAAATTGCTGGTTAATACCACTGCAGATAAAGTAGTTTTAACGTCATATATCGACTTGGCATACTGCACGGGGAAGGTTGTCCCCTTTTCACGGGCATATACGATAATGGTATGTTTCCCATCAGCAATTGGTGTCCAGTCGAATGTATTTGATGGTTGGTATGCCGGCATCGGGCTGGGGTACGTTGCTACCCCACCTGGGTATGTTACAACCACAAATTGGTATTCCAGCACAGTACCACCGGACACGGTTGCGGTGAATCTTACTGTTTTGCCTTTATCCACCGGTGATGCCGTATCGGCAGTTAATGTCACACCGGCTAACCCGCCCAATGGGGCAAAATATCCATGTTGAATAGTCGCGGTGCCATTGGTGGAAGACCCCACCACAAACAAGCCCAACACATCGCAAATGGCGTAATTCGCCGATGTGCGTATGCGGTTGCTGCCCGGTTCACCAATAGGGGTTGGCGCGCTATAATCGCCATCCAACCTTTCGTCAACGCCGTGGAGTATCTCAAAA
Source organism: uncultured bacterium (assembly GCA_964573385.1). GTDB lineage: Bacteria > Armatimonadota > Hebobacteria > CAIYQO01 > CAIYQO01 > JBAXQQ01. The sequence goes on along the minus strand of CAZNLA010000037.1, from coordinate 15,298 downwards.
TTTTCGCTCAGCGAGTTGAATACCACAAAGGAACCCATCTTATCCACCAGCGACTTCCCGCCGGTGCTGCGGATATCCTGTTGGGGAATATCGCCGGTGCCACCCGCACTGAACAACCCACCCGGGCCGTCCAGGCTGTTGCCGTTAACCACGGTAATGGCGGTGCTGAAACCGGCATCAATCGCCCATGTCCCGGCGCCGTTCTTTGCCCATACCGTGAAGTAATATTTGCCGCCAATAGCAAGGTTCAGGTTCATCACATAAGCATAAGGACGGTTATCATTTGCCCTGCGAGCTACTATATCGGTGCCACCCTGAGATGTGCCAATGGCAAAGTCATATTCCGCAATGCCGCTATGTGGTTCTGTCGAATACCAACTTGCCGATAATATGCTGGTGCTTGCCGACTCCGGCGACACCGTAACCACCGGTATCCCCGGCGGTGTGGTGTCAAGGTTATACACCAATGTCACAATCGCGCTTACATTGCCGGCGACGTCGGTGGCACGGCACTCAATTATATGCTTGCCGTCGCCGGTTAATACATTTGACGGGTTATATGTTATCCACTCGCCACCGTCGATGCGGTATTGCAGGGTTGCGATGCCAGACACCGTATCAGTTGCATCCATATATAATGATGCCGGTAACAGATACCACTCATTATCGCCGGTTGGCGGGGTGGTAAGTGATGCGGAAACCTGCGGCGGTGTGCTGTCGATCCATATTTCACCGGTAGGTTGTGAAGCAGATTCATTGCCGACGTTATCGTAAACCTTAAGTGAATAGGTATGTTTACCTTCAAGTAATGTCATACTGCCATTCTGTGGGAATGTCTGTTCTGCACCATTATCGGTTTGTATGGTAACACGGTTGACACCAGACAAACCATCTGTTGATGTCCAGCTAAGCGATGCAGATGCTGGCAGCCAGGTGGTTACTGATAGAGGGGTGACATATAATACAGGAATATCGTTATCTACCTTGAAAGTGCCAATATTTATCGGCGGTATAGTAACATTCCCCGCATTATCATACGCTCGTAATACCGCTGAATGTGTTCCAGGTGGTATAACTTGTGGACTACTTACCGCTCCAGATTCCGCGTCGCCATCCCATTGAATAGTTGCTTTTTGTATGCCAGAAATGCTATCAGATGCCGTCCAGGAAACTTGCTGGGGTGCTTTCAACCAAACATTAGTGGCTGGGGTAGAGGGAGTTATTATTGGGATGCCAGTATCAATATAAAAAGTGCCAAGATTGGCTGTTGCCACATTACCAGCATTATCATAAGCTTTCAATGTTGCTGTATGTATTCCTTCTGGTATATTCTGCGGACTACCCACTGGTCCGGATTCTACTCCATCCCATATTATTGTTACCTTTTGCATATCAGAATGCGCATCAGTTGCAGTCCATGAAATTTGCTGTGCTGATTTAAGCCAGGTATCTGTTGCGGGTGCGGAAGGAGACAATGTAGGGGCCTGATTATCCCAACCGCATCTAAAACTAACGGTGGGTGTATCAGTACCATTGGCACTATTTTTCGCAGTAGCCCAGTATGTATTCATACCAAGTCCTGCTTCTGAAATGTATATCTCATGATTATTTATATCGCCAATGTTAGGCCATTCATTTACTACAGGTGTTGTTCCTGTAACAGTATATGTTAATCTTTGTTCAGTGTTATACCATAAATTTTCTTGTAGTGTAGAACTCCATATTATGGATGCTGCTATTATTGGTGGTGTTGTATCGCCATGATAGATATAGATTGATTTACGATTAGACTCCGAATAACTATTTAATGTTGTTCTGGCACCACCACTCCAATTAGGAATAGGATCATTGATATAATATGTACCATTAGCTTTTCCATGTATTACAACATAATGTGTTCCAGTCGCTGGCTGTGTAATCCCTTTGTCATCTATATATGTGTATTGATATGTCACTTGCATTATCACAGGATATCCAGCAGTAAGTTCTTGGTCAATTCTTGTATAGTCTTTTGCAACATTTCCTTCATAAGAGATATGACGATCAGACGCTCCGGGAACATTACAAGTTCTCCCCCATTGAATATAACCGCTTCCATCAATGCCAACAGGACTAAGAGCATTCAAAGCATCGACAAAATTACCAGGATTAGTATTCAAACCAAAATATGCAAAAACCATAGCAGTTGAGGTTACTGCACAACCTGAATCACCCATTGTCCATTTTGATGTACCAAGTTTCTTTGCAGACCATTGCGAGTCAGTTTGACTCCATAAAGGAACATTAAGGTCGACATCAGCATACACACTACTTGTCACAATAAGACACAACAAAAATACCCAACAAATTGTAAATAAACTTCTATTTCTCATCTCACTCTCCCCCTAATTCCCAGTCTTAATAATAAAGCACAACGCATAATACGGCGGACGATTTTCGTGGGGTTGGTTGCCGCCGGTAGTCGCTGTTGGTATCATATTGTAGCCGGTGTTTTGATCGCTTCCTATCGAAACATTCTGTCGATTCCCAGTAAACGAAATCATCGATACAGCAAACATATCATGCGAATGATTTGGCATCTCTGCAGAAGTCAATGTATGAGTCGCTTCACCCCCTGTTGCACCAACCGCATACCCGCTGCCTGCGCCAACGATGAACCTGTCCCGTAGGTCCGGGGTGCCGTTTTGACCATTGCATAATGCCCAACCGGTAGGAATCGCGGTTGCGGCGCCGGACCACATTATTACGCCGCCTGTTGGGACACCATTGCCGGCGAGGGTTGCGTTAACTGCATTTGTCGCATTATCCGCTAATATCGCTTTATCCGCCACCGCCGCCTTAAAGGCGAACGGCACGGCGGCTATCTGCTGGCGGGGGGACATCTCGAGATCCTCGCCAACCTTTACGCCAAACCAACGCGCCTCATCGGTAAATGTGTCGGCGGCAAAGGCACGCACACTGCCCAGCAGCACGCTGAATAAACCTTTCTTTACCTGTACAGATGTATTCGTCTCCCACCACAACGGCAACCCGGCGGTGGGGACATTATATATGGCAAATGTCATGCTATAGGTGCCATCCGCCAGCAATGTCCCGTCAGCCTTTGTTAATTTCCCCTGGTAATTCACCATGGGTGGGACGGCGGCAAAAGCCGTGATACTCATAATAATTGTGAGTAAAAGTAACAGATTTAAACGCATTGGTTTTCTCCTTTGATTTCTTATTTTCTATTTTTTGACATGATTAACATGATTATAATTTAATATTTAAATCACGAAATCCTGAAAATGATAATTCAGACAAAATTGTCCGGTTGCGGAAGTTGAGTACAACTTCTCTTTCGCTGACCCCAGCGGGGTCATATATTTATAGATACATTTATCAATTTAGATAATCGACCCCAGCGCGGGTCGAATATTTGATTGCTGTTGCTATCGGCATTACCCCTTGTGCGACCCGCGCTGGGGTCGAAAATATCTTTTGAAATCCTTTTCTATATATATGTGACCCCGCTGGGGTCATTGTTGATATACTAATCACGAAATCCTAAAAATCGTGGTTCAGAGAAATAATTCACTTTCTCATTTCGGTTTAATATCCAATTGCAACCCACTGAAATCCTCTGGTTGTATTAGTAAACTCATCATAAATAATTATTTCTGCAGATGAACTAGTTGTTTGTTGAACTGAGACGTCACATTTACTAGTACAACCCCATCCCGGTCCTGATGTAACAATAACTGTTGGATCACAACCATCTGAGAACTTATTTCCATTATAATTCAAAATATATTGAACAGACACACCATTATTTTTAGTGCCACACCAAAACATCCCCGAAAATATTTTAGGTTGCTTATTACCATTTATTACTGAAGAAAAGTCTATTTTGTTTGCAGTAATTTCAGCATTTGCTGCTATTTTATTATTTGTCACAGCACCATCAGCAATCTTCGCCGAAGTTATCGCCCCATCCTTAACAGTATCAGCAATCGCTGCAGTTGTTGCAGTCGTAGCACTATCCGCATTCGCCGCGCTACCCGCTCGAAATGCGAACGGCACACTGGCTATTTGCTGTCGTGGCGTCATTTCTGCGTCCTCGCCAACTTTAACGCCAAAGTAACGGTCGGTGCTGTCAAAGATGTTATCAGGAAGATGGATAACACTGCCCAGTAATACGCTGAATAAACCTTTCTTTACCTGTACAGATGTATTCGTCTCCCACCACAACGGCAACCCGGCGGTGGGGACATTATATATGGCAAATGTCATGCTATAGGTGCCATCCGCCAGCAATGTCCCGTCAGCCTTTGTTAATTTCCCCTGGTAATTCACCATGGGCGGGATGGCGGCGAAGGCCGTGATTGTCGATAAGACAATTAAGATGATTATTGAATGTAAGATTCGCATTGGTATCTCCTTGTTTCCTTAGTTTTTATTTTTTGACAGGATTTACATGATTATATTTTATTCTTTCAATCCCAAAATCGTGATAATCGTGGTTGGGATAATTATTGTTATAATGCCTCTACCAAAATGAATGCAGGACTTGATGATACTGCACAAAGTGCAGATGATATTGTTGCAGAAGCTCGAAGTTTATATGTGTGAATACCAGGAGTTGGACTTAGGATTCTTTGACACATAACTGTTTGACCACTACCAGCAGCACATGCTGTTGAATTATAAATGCATGCAACTTGCAGTTGAGTATCTCCTTCATATATAAATAAGTGAGATTTATTTCCAATCCCTGCAGAATCAAATAACCCAAATGCAGTAATTTTTATCATTCTACCAATAGGTACATCTACAGTTACAGTAAGATTTGTTAAATCTGTTTCAGCAGATAAATATTGGACTGTTGTAGATTGAGCATATCCTAATTTAATGGCTGAAACAGAAATTTTTTCAATTGTTATCGAACCATCTTCAATCTTCGCCTTAGTAATTGCCCCATCCTTAACCGTATCAGCAATCCCCGCCGTCGCAGCATTATCAGCATTACCTGCACTCCCTGCCCGGAAGGCAAACGGTACACTGGCTATTTGCTGTCGCGGTGACATTTCGGCATCTTCGCCTACCTTGACGCCAAAATAACGGTCGGTGCTGTCGAAGATGTTGCCGGGGAGATTTACCACGCTGCCAAGGAGAACGCTGAATAGACCTTTTTTAACCTGTACCGCAGGATTCGTCTCCGACCAGATAATGTCGCCTGCTGTAGGTACGGTGTATATGGCAAACCGCATGGTGTAAGTGCCATCAGGCAACAATGTGCCATCAGCCTTGGTCAATTTCCCCTGGTAACTAACCATTGGTGGAATGGCGGCGAAAGCCGTGATACCCATCATGAACAATGCCATACAAATGGCAAACAACGTAACTACCCGCATGTTTTTCTCCTTAGATAATATTTACCATTAAATGGTGAGTTAGTGTAATTAGACTATTTCAGCTATTATGTAGGAAGGATAAGTTGGCCCTGCATCAATTGATATTGTCCCTGTACCAACAGCACCTAACTGCAAACAAAGTTTATATGTATGAACTCCAGGAGTTGGTGAGATAACACATTGAACTATACAAGTAGGTGCTACTGAAGTATATGGAAGTGAAACCACTGCTGATGCATATTGATTAGTACCTTCTCTAATCGTTAACCATGCTGAACTCATGTTGGAATTAGCGGTTATACAGACATACCCAGTAATTTTTATTCTTTTTCCAGATGGTATATTGCATGTAATACTTAGACCTGTTAAATCAGTAACGGTAGTTATTCCACCTTGGTTGACAGTTACTTGTGCGTAATTAACGCCTATCGGACTAAACGTATTGGAATTGGCAGGAAATCCTATAGGGGATAATGATTTAGAGTAATAATTATCAGAAATAACTGCATTTACCAAAGAATAATCTGAACCACCAGTAATTGTTAATGAAGAATTACCGACTTCTGTGATATAGAAATACTTAAAAGATGCACCTTGTTTAAATCTTAATTTGTCTCCGACAGAATATTTTAAATCTGCACCATTTGAGACATTAATTGTAGTTGCTGAAGCATATGTCCATATCTCATCCGCAGGCACCCAACCAGTCTTCAATACATCACTTATTTCACTGGTAGCATCAGGAGCAAGTTTTGCCTTTGTTATCGTCCCATCATCAACTGTACCCGCACTTGCCGCCCGAAAGGCGAATGGCACACTGGCTATCTGTTGTCGCGGGGTCATTTCCGGGTCGGTGCCAACGGTTACGCCGAAGTAACGGTCGGTGCCATTAAAAATATCATCGGGCAAATGATGTATACTACCAAGTAACACACTGAATAACCCCTTCTTCACCTGTACCGCAGGATTAATCTCTGACCATATAGCTACTCCATTCGTCGCCACATCATAAATAGCATAAGTCATACTATAAGTGCCATCCGGCAATAGTGTACCATCAGTCTTGGTCAATTTACCCTGGTAATTCACCATGGGTGGGACGGCGGCAAAAGCCGCTAAGTTCACGATAATTGTAAGTAAGAGTAATAAATTTAAACGCATGGTTTTCTCCTCGGGTTTTTATTTTTAGACAGGATTAACATGATTTATAGGGTGATTGGATTTAATCTATTAATCCTGCAAATTTTGATTTAAATAGTGATACCACTGACATAATTGTGACTTTAGAATTAATATCCGATAGCTAAATAATTAACCCTGACGTTCCCTTGGAATGCCACATTATCACTACTTCTTTTAGCATTAAGATTGAAATAGGATTGTCCAATACTCGTAACAGCTAACAATAAATTACCACCATTTACACCAGCATCACCATTTGTTATAACAACACTTATTGCTGTGTTAGGAAAAGTATCGGCAAATTGTATAGTTGTGTCTCCTTGTGTATTAGTTGTAACCACTGTTGTTGCACTACAGAAATGTAGTCTTCCTAACATCCAAAAATTATCGACAGTTCCATTTTTATTAAAGAATGTTGGAAACCCTACTGGTGATGAAACTTTGGAATAAGAAATCTCAGTAATTGGTGAATTAGTAATTGAATAAGTGGAACCACCAGTAAGTTGCAATTGAGTAGGACTATCCAGAACTATAATATAAAAATATTTATATGCACCATCTTGTTTAAAACGAATTTTATCCCCAACAGAATATATTGAATTAACATCAGTTGATATAGTAACCTGGTTAACTGATTTGTATAACCACGTATCATTTACCGATACCCATCCAGTCTTCAACGCATCACTTATATCACTGGTAGCATCCGGAGCAAGTTTTGCCTTTGTTATCGTCCCATCATCAACTGTACCCGCACTTGCCGCCCGAAAGGCGAATGGCACACTGGCTATTTGCTGTCGCGGTGACATCTCAGCATCGGTGCCGACCTTTACACCAAAATACCGATTTTGATTATCGAAGATGTTGGCTGGAAGATTTACCACACTGCCAAGAAGAACGCTGAACAAACCTTTCTTCACCTGTACAGCAGGATTTGACTCCCACCATAAAGCACGCCCATCAGTTGGAACATCGTAAATAGAAAACTCCATGGTATAAGTACCATCCGGCAATAATGTGCCATCAGCCTTGGTCAACTTCCCCTGGTAACTTACCATGGGTGGGATGGCGGTAAGGGCAGCTAAACTCGCAATGATTGTGAGTAATATTAATAATGATAGACGCATGATTTTCTCCTTTCTATTAAATGATGAGTATAGTTTGACTATATTTTACCTATTGCAATAAACTCTATTGAACGATGTAGTCTTTCGCTAGATAAATTCCAAATACTGAAGAAAAAATATGTTGGGGTAACAGCATAAATATCAACAATTCCTAAAATAGAAGAACCATCAGTCTTAGAAGCGATAACAAATGGTGTTTCCGAAAAAGTTATTCCATAATTACATTGTTGCTCTCCAGAAGAAGATGATGATGCTATCCCTGCTACAGTAGCAGTTCGTCCAACCATTTGCATCAAATATCTATCAATTGCTAACATGAATTTAGTTGGAAAACCTACTGGTGAAGATACTTTGGAATAAGCAACATCAGTTATTGGACTATTACTAATGGAATAATCAGAACCACCAATAAGTTGTAATTGGGTAGGATTATCAATAACTATAACATAAAAATATTTATATGTACCACCTTGTTTAAAACGAATTTTATCACCAACTGAAAATGTAAAGTTTACATCAACTAATGTAGTAATTTGATTAACTGATTTAAACGTCCAGATGTCTGTTACCGGCACCCACCCAGTCTTTAAAGCATCATTGATATCACCAGTAGCATCCGGTGCCAATTTCGCCTTTGTTATCGAACCATCTACCACAGTATCAGCAACAATTGCTTTATCCGCCACCGCAGCCTTCAACGCAAACGGCACACTGGCTATCTGTTGTCGCGGTGACATCTCGGCATCGGTGCCGACGGTTACGCCGAAGTAGCGGTCGGTGCCGTCAAAGATGTTGGCGGGTAGGTTGTTGACACTGCCAAGTAATACGCTGAACAGGCCTTTTTTTACCTGGACATTTGTATTTATTTCGCTCCACAACGGCAGACCACCGGTGGATTGGCTGTAAATGGCAAAGGTTAAACTGTAAGGAGTGGGGGTATCCGGGAATAGGGTGCCATCTGCCTTTGTCAGTTTCCCCTGATAATTAATCATAGAGGGGACGGCGGCGAAGGCGAGGGTGGTAAGCAGTAACATACCGCAAAGGGTGAGCAGGCGTAATGGATTTAGACGCATTGGGTATCTCCTTGTTGTTCTTTTTTCTTAGACATGATTAACATGATTTTCATGATTATTGGATTTTTTTATTAATATAGAGGCAATTGTAAAACTTAATGTATTGCGAGCATCTTGCTCGCAAAAATCCGAGCAGGATGCTCGGAATACTCTTGGTTTTGCAAATGAATCTATAAACTACGTAATAATCCTGTAATCTCGAAATCGTGTGAATCGCGGTTCAGACATATAAAATAAACCTTTTAGACGCAAAATATTGCGTCTCTACTTTTTCAGATGCAAGGCCTTGCCTCTCTACGTTGGGATGGATTTAGACGCAAAATATTGCGTCTCTACGTTGGGATGGATTTAGACGCAAAATATTGCGTCTCTACGTTTACTGGATTTATTGAAAAAACTATATCAATAAATATTCTGAATGTCAATAACAAATCTAAAATAATTATTTAGTTGTCGTAACTGCAATTATTACAACATTTTTTAAAGGTAAAATATTTTTACCTTCTAATGTATAGTAGTAAAAAACAAGCTGAAAGTTCCCAAATTTGATGATTTTGTATTTTTATTTTTTTATTTTTGTTACACAGAGCAACTGAGAAGACACAGAGCCTCACGGAGAGTTTTTTGAAGAGTGAAATTTTGAAGAGTGAAGGGTGAAATTAATTAAAATTGATTACAGAGCGTTAATATATATCTCAATACCACCCACGGCGTTGTCCTCACCCTTATACACATCTTGATTACATGAATTTATTTCGCATGTTAATTACAAAACATAAGACATTTGGGAGGGCAGTTGTACTCAACTGCCATGGTATAACCGGATGTTTAATATAAATAGTGATCTGGTAACAATTTTCATTGGATGGTACTGTTAATAATCACCTTATTTGTCGTTAATTCCGTTCTGTTTTTTAATAAATACACTATCGCGGCAGTTGAGTACAACTGCCCTCCCATGATATGTCAGCCAATATGTCTAAATATAAAAATTCAATAAATGTGTATAAGGGTGTGGGCGTTGCCGTGGGCTATGGAATTAATAAAGAAAAGATATTTAGAATACTATGTAACTCCCTTACCTTTGACATATCCGGTAATCGGGAGGGGAGATGTCCTCATCTCCCGCGACAGTGTCATTATTATAAAACAGTATTGGAAATAACGACAAAATTGGTGCGAAAATATAATACCAAATGTACCCATAGGCATCCCTGCCCGGGTTTTACGAGCAGGATGCTCGCAATACATTACACCTTTGTGTAATACAATAAAAATCATTTTACATTTTACATTTTACATTATCACGATTAACCGGTTTAAATTACTGTATTTAAATTGTGACTTTTTATTGAAATTTGTGTCATAATTAACATCATTCATACTGTGTCGTTTATATGGCGGGAGAAATTATGTTGATTCGTCGTTTTTTTGGGTTAGTTACAATTTTTGTTATATTTTTATCCATCGCATTTGCGGAGTTTACGCCTGTGGTTACAGTAGCGGAACTTGATTTGGGTAATTGTCAGGCTTTTGCGGAAGGGAAATTATTGTCGCAGGGGAACGCGAATGCGTTGGGGTGGTTATTAGGGATTGATGCGAAGCCCAAGGATGGAACTGATAGTTGGTCTACCGGGGTTCAACCGGCGCGTGCCAGGCATTTCCGATTGGCGTTTGGACAGCCAAAATTAATTGGCACTATCGTCACCACTTTCAGTGGCGGTCGCAGTATGGATACCTTGTTTCAGGCGCCATCCGGCACCCGGGTGAGTTATTTGAAAGCGGACGCGGCGTATCCCGGTGATGTTACTAAGGATGACCAGTGGGTATTGTTGCCGGTGGGAGAAGTTAAAACATTACCGTTAGCCTTAAAAACACGGGCAATTCGGTTTTCCGAATACAACGACAAAGGAAATTCTAACTTCCCTCTGACATAGTTATACCAGGAAAGATATTATACCCCGTTAATATTGGGGGCAGCAAAAGAGATAGATAAAGCCAAAGTTCAACCCAATGTAATGGTGCAAATGTGGAATATGAAGCAACCGGCGGAATTGGCTGGTCTGATTATTACCGGTTCCCGGGCACCGTCAGCAAAGGTTGAAGTGCTGAAGTTAACCGCGGAAAACCACCCAATGGTTGCAACTGACGCGGAATGGGCAAAATGCGTGCCAATACCAACAAATGGCCCGTTGTTATATAAATTCACCACACCAACAGCAACCAAAGCGTTGCGAATAAGCCCGACTTCGGGCGGGTTGGATTTTGCCTATACCATGGGGCAGGCGGTGCCACTGGTGAACCTGGGGGATATTCCTGATGCGCCGACATCGGCATTGCCACCATCGCCGGTACAATTAAAATATGATATGCCGATGGATGGATTTATCGCCATAAATATTTATGATAAGAAGAGTGGCAAACAGGTGCGTCGTTTAATTGCGGAAGTACCACGAATGTCGGGTAAGGTTAATGAAGAATGGGATTTAAAAGATAATAACGGACAATATGTGCAACCCGGAGAATACGAATGGCGCGCGATATCGCGACCACAACTGAAATTAACATATGAAATGACTGTTAATAATGCCGGACAACCTGCCTGGCCCTCACCCGCACCGGGAAAAGGTGGCGGCATGTGGATGGCGGACCATACCCCACCCCACGCGGTATGCGCGGTGGATGATGTAATGTTTTTAGGTTCCGGTTGCGCGGAAAGCGGGCATGCCATGGTGGCGACCGACCTTGAAGGCAATAAATTATGGGGCGAAAGCAATATGTTCGGCGGTTTTCTGGGGGTCAGATTTTGGGCCGGAGACAACCGTTACGGTTATATGATTAATGGTGCCGGCATAATGCGCATTGATACAAAGGACGCGTTAAAACGGCAACCAATAACGTTGGATGTAACTTACACGCGTGAATTGCCCGGACCCGGGTCGGGATGGGGAGAATATATTAGCGGAGTTGCCGTGCGTGATGGCAAAATGTATCTGGCATACAATGCCCCGGCAGTGTCGTGGATACAATCAACCTTCACCCCCGGCGATTTGGATTTAATGAAATGTATGCCGGTGGTGCGCAGAGTTCGTCCGGGGCGTGACGCTTACCGCGAAGGCGAATATGACGAAGTTCAGCAATTCCATTCCACATTTCTTGACGGGGATGCCGCCAGTTGTGTAAATAATAGTTGGGGTAGCGCGCCTAAAAACGGACCATTAACCGGCACATTAACGGTGACATTTAAACAACCTGTGCCCGTTGGCACGGTGCTGGTGCAGGACACGAATGTGAAGGTATACGCGTTAAAACCTGGAATAAAACTGCCGGGTGCGGCAGATAACCAGGAACCCGGTGATGAAGAAGAGCCATTGGATGATGGCGCGTTAAGCGAAGAGCAATGGACGCCATTAACAACAGCTATCGGCAAACCCGGTCAACCGGTGCTGGCATTAACCGAAAAAGGTTTAACCACCACCGCACTGCGTTTTAAAGCCGACCGGATACGTTATTCCATGGTGATGAGTCACCGCTTTAAAGATGTCGCGCCAGACGCCACTCGGGCAATCACCGATGGAAAATTGAATGCTAATGGTGGTTGGCAAGTGACTCGCGATTCAAAAGAACGCCCGATAAGCCCGTATGACCCGGCATGTTGCGTGTTAACATGGAAAGACGCGACAACGATGCGCGGGTTAACAATGGTGGGGATGGTTGAAGCCAAAACGGCAGTTGATTATTGGGTTGGACCGGATAATATTGACCCGCAGTCTATGATAGCGGATGATAATTCATCATGGAAACAGGCAGGTATTATTGAAGCGGAAATGAACGGACCATATCCGCAAACCCCAATGGCGCGCAGTATCGACTTTGGCGCCAATGTAACCACCCGCGCCGTGCGCATTCGCGCTATTGCACCGAAGGGTGATACCAGTTACATGGGAAACCGAGGTGTGCCAGTACCCGGACCACATATGGCCGGTTTTGAATACATTGTAGTTTACAGCAACCTGGGAGAAGAGGCAGAACTGCCAAAAGAACTTAACGGACGATTGTCAGTATACAAATTGCCGGAAGACCCGGCAAAAGATAAAGCCACACTGATAAGCCACCTGAAGTTCAACAATCCGGGATTAATAGCTTTCTCGCCGGATAGCACACTTTACGCACAAAACGGCAGCGCAATTGATATAATTTCCCTACCCGATGGCGGACGCAAAGAAGTGATTTCTAAGGATAAGATAAGCAGTTTGGCAGGCATGACATTTGATGCCGATGGCCTGTTATACGCGGTGGATAATGGCCCTAAAGTTATAAAAGTATTCGATGTGAAGACGGGGACACTGGTGCGGACAATTGGCACCCCGGGCGGCACCAAACTGGGCAGTTGGGATCCAACGCGATTCATTAATCCGCAGGGAATTACTGTGGATAAAAACGGTAAAATATGGGTGGCAGATTATGATGGCCAGCCAAAACGCATTAGCCGTTGGAGCCATGATGGCAAAATTGAAAAATATTTCCTTGGCCCTACCCAATATGGTGGCGGCGGTTGGATGGACCCGGGTGATAAAAATATATTGAATTATAACGGCATGAAATTTGTAATGGACTGGAAAAACAGAACTTGGAAACTGGACAGCATCTTATTCAGACCGGGGTTGTCAGTACCGGGAGCAAATCCGGACAGACCATTATATATTAAAGGGAAACGTTATCTGGTGGGTGACCCTGACCACAGTATAGCGGCTACTATCTGTGTTGAAAAAAATGGTATCGCAATCCCATTGGTGATGGCAGGCAACCTGGCGGGATGGGGTGCGATTAACCAGTTCCCGGAATTGCAAAAGGTATTTGGCAAGTTAAACCGTGGGGATTACGGTTTTCTGTGGCAGGATTCTAATGGCGACGCGATTCCGCAACCGGACGAAGTGCAGGTCTCGACAACACATAAATTAAAAGGAACCTACTGGCCATCTAAAATTGGTGACGATTTTGCGATAAATTTTGCCGGCGAAAGAATGCGTCCCAGTGGATTTAAACCAGATGGCACCCCAATATATAAAATTGAAGACGCTCAAATATTTAACGGGTTAGACATGGCATGGTCAACTGCCGATGGTCGCACATTTGTATTAGGTAATAAAATGTATGCGCCGGATGGTAAAACTGTATTATGGGAATACCCGGATAATTATGCCGGTGTGCATGGTTCGCACAGAATAGGATATGATCGGCCACCGGGAACACTGGTGGGAGAAAACCATGTGAATGGTCATTTTGAAGTCAATGGCGAAGAACTTTTTGTTACTAATGGCAACCACGGTGATTGGTTTGTCTTCACCAGTGATGGATTATTGGCAGGTTGCATATTCGGCGGTCCATTAAATTATGGCAAAAGATTCTGGACCATGCCGGAATGGGAACCGGGCAAGACAGATTTATACGACCTTAATGTCGGTGAAGAACATTTCTTTGGCAGTGTAACCAAGGCGAATGATGGCAAGGTCTACGCTGTTGCCGGACATAACCACAACAGTGTGGTGCGGGTAGATGGCTTGGAAGCGATGAAACGGTTGAATGGAACGCAGGTTGTAACAAAAACCGATATTGAAAAAACGATGAATTGGGAGCAATTGCGGGTGATGCAATCGCGCATGCGTGAATTACCCAAGATGACACAGGTGCCATATCTTGATAAACCACTGGTGATAAATGGTGTATTGGAAGATTGGCCGCAAAGTTTGCTGGTTACCATACACGAAAGATTTAATCCCCAGAAAAACACCTGGGATCCGGATATGCAGGGTGCGTTTGCGTTCGACGCTGATAAACTATACGTTGCGGTGCGCGCGGCAGACGAATCACCATTGAAAAACAGTGCGCAAAATCTTGATTATCTGTATAAAAATGGCGATGCCATTGATGTAACCCTGGGGTTGGACCCAAAGGCAGACCCAAAACGGCAAACACCGGCACAGGGTGATATCCGTTTGCTGATAAGCCGGGTAAATGGAAAAAATGTGGTGATGTTATACAATTATCAGGTAGCGGATGTGGCGGACGACAAACGTGTTCATATTATTTCGCCAATAACGGAGACTGTGGTAGATATTTTAAAAGAGATAAAAGGCGCGGATATTGCGGTTAAAATAGCGGAAAATAATAATGAATGGGTGATAATGGCCGCCATCCCATGGGAAGAAATAGGTGTAAAACCGCCACCGGTAGGCAGTAAAATACGCGGTGATATCGGGGTTCTTGCCGGCGATGAAAACGGCATGCGCACCGTCGCGCGGTATTACTGGGCAGGAAAATCTCAAACCATTGTCAGCGACCTGGCCTTCGAAGCACGCATCGCACCCGGTTTATGGGGAGATTTAAGTGTGGTAGAACCCGGTAAAAGCATGGATTTTGGACCGGATGATGAGCCGTTTTAGGCCGTTAGCAAACAAATCCGCACAGAAAAAGTCAGGATTTTAGGCTGAACTTTTATAATGGTCACTTCGACAAGCTCAGT
>CAZNLA010000036.1:0-20375 GCA_964573385.1 uncultured bacterium | reverse complement strand
GGCATATCACCGCGCAAATACCGTGATAATAGTCTTGCCTGCAAATCTGGAATTAATCCAAAAGGGACATCTTCTTTCAATAAATTATGTTTTACCGCTCGTTGTTTAAATTGCTGATATTCAGTTAATAATATTTTTCTGCCATCTTCATTTAGTAATACACTATCACCAGCATCTTCACGCACTATAAAATGGTTTGCCTGCAGTTGTTTTCTGTTTATCAGGGTAAGGGTTAATTTGTCTGCAACCGGTGCACGGAATTCTTCCATCAGGTCTAATGCCAGCGATGGGCGCCCTGGTCGCAGCACATGCAAATAACCAAATTGCGGATCCAACCCCACGCTTTCACATGCGGATACGCAATCGCGGGTTAGCAATGAGTATAAAAAAGAGATTATTGCATTCACACGGTCTTTTGGTGGTCGTCTGCTACGGGTGGTAAATGAAAAGTCAGTTGTTGGTACAGTAATCATTTTTCCAAATACATCAAAGTATCGTGCCGATGCTTCGCCTTCAATTCCACGGATTCTTTCAACTGTATTTGCCGTTTCCAACATTTTTATGCTGTTCGCCAATCCATCTACTGCGCAATTTAGTGCATTTTTCGTATCATCATTTTTTGCTTCTCTGCTTCCGCGTTGTAATAATTTTCTTGCGTTACGGATTTTACCCGCTACTATATAGCGAGAAATTTCTAACGACTTTTCTGTATCCAATGTTGCCTGGTACTGCGCCTTTCTTAGTAATACATTACCACTTACTGGTCCTGTTACCCGACATCTAAATCTCCCCGCAAAGTCGAGAAATGTTATATCAACACCCATTTCCGCACATTTCCCCATAGCTGCCGGGCTTATCATGCCATCGCAAAAGATAACTATTGCGTTTAAATGCAACAATGGCACCTGCAACAGGCATTTTTCCTCAACCTTTACTTTTATGGTGTCATGGTCAAGATGCACCCATGCGTGTGGTGTCTGCACAAATAATGTATTCAATAATTGTCTTGCCATTTAAATTACCTCAATGGGAAAGCGTCAATGATTATGGTATCACCCTTCTTCACATTTTTAAATTTTTAAAATAATGTTCGATATCAGATGACCCCAGCGGGGTCGTATAGTTATAGAACAAGATTTCGTATAGTAAAACCGACCCCAGCGTGGGTCGCATATAATTACCGACATTCTGCTATGTTATATGCGACCCACGCTGGGGTCGAAATATCTACATAGCAGCAAATTCTATAAATATTTGACCCCGCTGGGGTCGATACGTGATTAATAATTATTCAGTTTTAAACAATTCGCCATCTTTCACCATTTTTGCCCGGCATACCATCTCTGGTTGGCAAATGTCGATTAATGAACATTCATCACACCTTTCATCATTCACCGGCAGTGGGGTATATCCATCGGCGATTAATTGCTTTATTTTTTCGGCTATTTCCAGTGTTTCCGCTCGCAATGCCGCATCACCACAGTTTACCGGATATCTTCGTCGGGTTTTCTTGCCATACACATATCCTTCTGTCACCGGTTGCCCGGTCATTTCTTCCAGGCATATTGCTTGCCCCACCAGTTGGTACGCGGCGGATTTTACCGCTTGTTTACCGCCGCGTTTATACTCAACCGGCACTATTTTGCCATCGGGGTGAAACTCTATCATATCCGCGCGCCCCTGCAGGCCGTATTTCTCCGACCATACCGGCAACGCGCGTTCCAGCCTCACCCCATCTGCAATTTCCCACTCTGGTTCATCTACGCGTTCGTGGTTCGCGCTTCCTTCCAGAGTGAACTTATTTTCCGCATACATACACTCGACATGAATCAATGCAAATTGCCGAGGGCAATAAGCATAATGCTCAATCGCAGATAGATATGCAAGTATTGGTTCGTCTTCTGGCATGATATGAGTTTGCCTTTTATCCGATTAATTTAGTTAATGTAACACCTACTGGCATATCAGTATCGTTGATTATTACTTGATAATCTGAGAATTTTCGCGGTACTGAAATGTCGGTTTTAAGTTTTGCGTTAATTTTATCAAATAAGATATGAGCAGGTGCATTACCGAATTCGTTTTCATGTGAAAATACATATAAACCTCGGCAACTCATTAAACCCCTACTGGCTGAATGGTCATGATCCCACATCATTTGTAATGCTTGCCAGAATACTTCAAGGTCGTTATTGTTAACCCCTGTGTTTTTTGCAAATGGAGCACTGAAGAAACCGTGAGCCATGTATAATCCATAATGGATTAATGCCTTGCGTCCCATCTCTGTTGTTTTCGATTTTGACGGGTCATCGCCATTGTCACTTTGTACAACCCCTGCATCTTCAGGTTTTGTGATTGCAACCCTGGTGATGGTGACATCAGTAGGGACAACAGTGTCAAATGAACGAGCGAAGGTAATTTGCAATGGGCCACGAACTTGACCGCAGTTAACTCCCATTGTCATTACAGCACCAAACATGCGCACATCAAAGAAGTTTTCACACATTTTTTCTCTGGCAATATCAACATCACCTTTTTTTTGTTTAGTTCCTGTTGATTTTATTGCTAATTCTTCATACGCTTCGGCATGTAGAGTATTTAAGGCTATCCCACTGTCATTAACATAAATGCGATAACCTTTGTCATTTTTACGTGTCATGGCAATAAAGTTTCTAACTTTTCTTTTTAAGCAGACATCAGTTACTAACCCCTGCATTGTTTCAGGATCAACGCGTGGTAAGTTACCAGCGTCCGGGTCGCCGTTGGGATTACCATCTGTCACTTCAAACAGCATTACAAAATCGTGTCGTTTAGATGCATCATTAATGATACTCATTTTAATTCTCCTCTTTATTTTCAGAATCGGTTATGTATTGTTGACGTGCCGCTCGGTCTGCTGCACGTTGGTGATAATATCCCAGGGCAAATAATGCCTGGTCCTGTGCATTCAAGGTATTAGGGAATTTTTCCAGTCCGCTCAATACTTCCTCTAACGATTTCTGCAAACCTTCGTATGCACCACGTCTAGTTTTGCGAAGTTTTGACAGGTGGTTTTGCGCATTACCCAATAGATTGCCAAATACGGTTGCAGGTGCTGTTGAAGCGGCACCATAAAACTGATCTACCAATGTAGCGTTAATTCCCGGCAAGGCAGCTTTTTGAATAGCTTCTACTGTTGCCATTAATCTACCGCATAAATAGGCAGGTCGATTATCAGTACGATCAATTTCTGTCATACTATTTCCTCCATTTAAATTATTCGATATTAATACCGCTTTCAATAAAGCGGCACGATTGTGAGTGACTTTTTGCTCTGAACGGCAACGGTTAACTGCCTGAGTCAAAAACCATAATGGGATTTTATCACCATGCAATGCTGCCCGGACGAGAATCTGCGGTACTTGCGGAGTCATTTGTTTGCCTACATCTTTATCACGATAAAGTCCGGCAATAAGGCGAAACACTCCTAATGGTTTGCCATTAACACCATATTCATCAACAATGTCAATCAAATTGAACCATTTTGCCAACGAATCTTTAACATTACCTAAGGTTGTTTTTAACCAGTCTCGGACTATAACTCTTGCAGAATTTGCACTGAATGCCGACATGTAGAAGTCTGCATTTTTAATTGCTAATGATTCTGATTTACCATTACGGTACGAGTTTATCAGTCCTATTACTTCATCTGGTTGTGGATGATTTAACAGATTAGTAATTGAAAAACCAGTTTCTTCACGGGTCCAGAATACATAAACCACTGGCCCTAAAGTGATGTGATTCTCTACATTATCTCGTGATAGCATGAAATTTATTGCTTTGCCATAGAGTTCTGCACAATCTGCACATATTGTAGAATTTTTTGCTCCGCTTAATCCATATGATTCGTAAGTATCTGAGTTTATACCGATAAATGGCATTTCAGCTTGTCCACCGGGGATACCTTTGATTGGTACTGGTAATGTATTCGGGATAGATTTTTTCAGTCCGCATATTTGACAGGTGGAGGCAATGGATATCTCTGGATTATTTTGCTGCTGCCAAAATGAAACAGCTTCTTTATAGTCGAAAAGATATTTGCCATTGATTCTAAATGTCAATATATCATTAGGAGTGAGAGCAATATCGCCTAATAAATTCTGATTACAACCACCCTTTTCCCACCATTGATAAAAGTTTAGTACGGCTTTCAACTCTCTCGAATTGAAAGCGTTATAAGCAGCTTTTATCAAGTCTGTAAATGCTTTGTATTCTTCTTTTGACCGGTCTTTTTTTACAGATTTGTCGTCTGTTAAGAATAAACCTAATACATATGACGGTTTATCAACCAGGAATTTTGATACAATACCCGATGCTCTTTTGCATGACAAAATAGGTGCAATTACGGAGATTCCTCTGTCTTTTACTCCCCCATCTGAAGTTGGAGTGCAACCGAGAAATTCACCTTCAATATCTAATTCAATGACCCATTTTACTGTTTGTGGACCGTAATTAGGTTTGTTTACTTCGCCGATAATGCGTTCTGAATCATTTACCAGTTGGTGTAATATCATCTTATTCCACCTCCCGCTTTTAAAAATTCATAGGTTGGTACTTTCATTATTCCATCAATAATTTCTGCTTCAAAATAATGTGGAACTCTTTTTCCATCAGAACAATGTTCAATATCCAATAACATGTTGCCAAGGTTTTCTGACAACGTAATTGGTATTTCATTACCGTCTGTTTCACTGAATGCCGCGGCGAATTCCCGGAATCCCAGATATGGGTTATGGTAGCATTGACCTTTTTGAACACGACGTCTGAACTGGTCACGATATTTTGCGATATCATCTGTAACATCAGGACGTAACTCAATATCAGCATAAATTAAGTATGCGACATCACGCAGACCAAGTGTGTGACGTTGAGCCCTATTGTCAGTTATACAGATACCATCCACACGAGGGCTCATGCGGGTATTAACCTCATTCCTCATTATTGAAAATGTCTTAATGGGATTAAGTATATGTATTTCCTTAATTCTCCACACAAATTCTGGCTTCCAAAAGATAGCTTCCAATGCACCGCGTGCAGCAGATGGGGTCATGACCGGGTAACTCACCCGTTCGACCTTCATCTCTGGTCGTGTGAAACAGGCATGATCTCCCCAGACTTTGACTACCAACGGGGTATATGCCATAATCTTCCCTCCTTTATATTATTAAATCTGTTGGATCTGCAGTATCCTGCAAACCACGAATATTATCATAACCACCAAGCCAGCGATATAATCCTGAACCGGCAATTATTTCTTCAACTAATCCAGCCTTCTCTTTTTGGCGAAAATCATGACGATATAAAGAAACTAGATATGGTTGTAAACTTCGCCAGTCATCTCTGTTAACTGTTTTTTTACAGAAAATTGCATCAAGAATACTGTTGTATTCATCTTGATTATAATTTGTCAGAACAGGTACTGTATCGTCATTAATAACGTGGAACTTTTCTGCGATATCACGAAATTGTAGTGCTTTACGCATTCCCTGTATATTATATTTATCAGTTTTAATGCTGCTATATAATTGATTGAAATATTTAATGAATAAGATTGGATCATGCAAGTCTGAATTCTGGTATTGTAACATATTTGTAGCTATTGTCATTGCTGTTTCATAATAACTTTTTGGGTTATGTCCGTCAGCAGGAAAAACTATATGTACTTCACCTGTATCAATTTTTCCTTCACGATTGCATCGTCCTGCAGCTTGAACTATTGAATCAAGTGGACCGATTGCACGAATGACCACTGGAAAATCAATATCAACTCCAGCTTCAATGACTTGTGTTGAAATTAATTTGCATGGTTCACCATTTTTTAGCCGTTCTTTTAAATCTTTTAATACCGTTCTACGGTGCGCTCCACATAACCGCGTGGATAAATGCATCGCATCATTATCATCAAGAGCATCAAGTAACGATATCGCATCTTTCTTTGAGTTTACTATTGTTAAACATTGTTCATTTGATTGCATTAATTCTGAGACTTGATGCCAGTCCATTTTTTCTTTATGTATTATGAAATTCACACGCTTCAGTTGTGAAAATAAAAGTGTAGGATTGTCGATAATTTCGAATGCTTCAGGTAAACCTTTTAAAACAGGTGAATTACCTGTAATTGCGGGTTGAGTAGCAGTACATAAAAGTAAGGTTGAATTATATGATTTTACTAAAATAGATAACACATCAAGAATAGGTGCAAGTAAGTGTTCCGGTAATTTTTGTACTTCATCAAGTATTATTACAGAATTTGCTAAACGATGATTTTTTCTGCATATTCCGGGTTTGTTTGAAAATAGGCTATCAAAAAGTTGTACTGTTGTTGTTATAATTAATGTTGCATCCCAGTTTTCAGCCGCTAATTTGTGCCACATACCGCTGGTTTCTTCATCTACAGATCCGCTGTGATGTTCCAACACAGCTTTATTTTGTTTAAAAATATCGCGAAACACATCTGCTGTTTGTTCAATAATGCTGGTGAATGGAATAGCATAAATAATTCGCTTTAAGTTATATTTTTTTGCATGTTCTAAAGCGAAAGCTAACGAAGAACGGGTTTTACCACCACCTGTAGGTACAGTAAGCGAGAAAACACCCTGTTCATTTGATGCTGCTTTTATACATGAATCGAAAATATTATTTCGTAATGTATTTAATAAAGATGGCTTTACATCTTTTGTAAAGTCTAAATAATCTTCAAAGAACTCTTTATGTAGTTTATCAATTGTTATGTCTGTACTACGTTTTTTAATTATGGATTTATCAAAATGTCTTTCAGTATCTAATGAATCAGCATCAACAAGTGTAGAGTAAAGTAGCCTGATTAATAATTCAGCTGAAAATTCATCAGATGCAATTGATGTCAGGTAGTTTTTAATGTCATTATAATTCACGTCTGGAATACATATTAATTCACCAGAATAATCAGTTTTTATATTTTTACATTCAGATAAATTGGGCATACCTGAATGATGACCAATAATAACAGGAGTAAGTAATTGAAAAATTGGGTTTAATTTTGATACATATAAAGCACCAGCGTTTTTATGATTTATTTTTTTAGATGGAGGTTTTGAGTTATTTATTGAGGCTTTGTAACAATCTGACAGATACCTCTGGAAATCAGGATGTGCCTTGCCAAGGTCATGAAGCAATCCTGCGACATAACTTAATTCCTTAGCATTAAACTCCCCTGCAAACTCTCCCGCCAGACGTGCTGTTTCCTGCAAATGGTCTGCAAGCAAATGCCATTCTCCGCCTGGTGTTGCCGGGGTGTGCGCGTAATATTCTTTTTTCTCTTCCATATAGATTATCCTTGTTTTTCACTATCAATTAAATAGTGAAAGCTATTATATCAAAATCTTATAATTAATGATATAGTGGTTTTTTATATTTTTTTTATATTTTTATTTAATTAATTTGGCAACTATGGATGCTTGCCGGTTTTAAATATTACAAATTATGCCTTGTTTTATTTAAGATAACTCAGTTTAAAGGCGTGTTGGTGTCGAAATCGGACCCTTTACTTTTTTTTTAAAGTTTTTTCTATTTTTTTTCAGCAGGAAAATGTGGGGAAGTTTGCGCAGGTATGGGGTTTATCTGTAATTAACGGTTATTAATTGTATTTATGCGACCCACGCCGGGGTTGGTTTAAATCAGACAAATATCCGGATGAATTGTGGTACGACATCCTGACGGGGTCGGTTATTTTTGAATGGAATGATTTCTATAGATGTGAGACTCCTAACGGAGTCAAGGTCTATTTGATAAAAAATCTGTATAAGGGTGAAGGTGTCAGTCTGTGAAGTAACGGCTATTTACAAGAGTCTTGTAAAGGCGACATTATAAAAGCACCTCTACGAGGCGCAATCAATTTTATGGTTTAATCCCCAGGCTGACGCCCTTACCCTTATACACATTTAAATAATAAAGAACAAAATTTAAAATTGATAAATATTAGCACAATTTAACTATAAGATGTTCGGTAGGGGAGATGTCCTCATCTCCCGCGACGGTACCTGTTTCATAGAAATCAGATGGTTTTGACGACAGAATAACTATTCAAATATCGTACTACGCAAGAAAAAGGCCGTTGTTACGCTTTTTCATATTCTTTAACCGATTCTATCGCGGGAGATGAGGACATCTCCCCTACCATACCAGCCAATATTTGTGAATACATATAAATTCAAAGATGTATATAAGGGTGAGGGCTGACGCCTGGGGTTACCCATTATGTCGCCTCTCCGAGGCTAATATATATAGAAATCGGTAAAAATCGGTTGAAGCCGGTAAAAATCGGTAGAAGTCGATAGAAACAGGTAGAAATCATCTGAAATCGATTTTACTTCGAGTACAAGTTAAGTACCTCTTATAAAAAACCTAATTTTCTTGTAAAGATTTCGTTTTAAATAGCCTAAAAACCTAAGAATCTAAAACCTAAGAACCTAACCCCTAACCCAAATAAATTGGACAAGTTTACGGTGTCGCTGCTCTGCAGCTTAAAATAATTTTGATAATCAAGTACTATTAAGATATCGCCACTCTGTGGCTAAATATAATGAAAAGATATTTATGAATTAAAAGCCAACCGCAGCGCGGCGATATATTAATAGCAGTCTGACAATCATTAAAATTAAAGCTACAGAGTAGCGACACCATAAAGTTACAATAAAATCCTGACTTTTTTGTATGGATTTCGTAGCTAACGGCCTAAAACCTAACCCAAATAAATTGGACAAGTTTTTAGTTTTCAGACGTGGTCACTTCGACAAGCTCAGTGACCATTATAAAAGTTCAGCCTAAAATCCTGACTTTTTTTGTGCGGATTTGTTTGCTAACGGCCTAAAAACCTAAGAACCTAACCCCTAAGAACCTAAGAACCTAACCCCTATTTCCCTATCCCTTCCCCGGTGGTAAGGTGGTTATTCTACCGTCTATTTCTGTGGATACGCCGTTGGGATTTTTTTCCAGGTATTGGGCTACTACGTCGTACATTGTGGTTTCTTTTACCGTCATAGTTTTTGTTACTGTTTCGTCAAAATCTAAAATATACCCTACCGCGCCTTTGGCTAGACTGGCGGGCATGGCTACGTTGTAACTGGTGGTGTCATTGTCCAGTGCCACGTTGTTGTTTGCTATCGATATACTTATAACGCGTTTGCGGGCGGGGAGGTTTTGGTTGAAAACTACTTTCATGCCGGATATTTGTAACATTGATACGTTGGGTCCGGGGTATTTACCTACAGCACGTTCCATTACTTCTTTTAATTTGCGCGGGGTTAATTTAAGTAAGATCACTTTATCTGTAGCCAGGGTTAACATTGACCGAACCTGTTGTTCCTCAATATCGCCGGCAGGTATATCTGCACCTTCGCGAAAGGCGGTTGCATGGATTAACGCGATGTCCGCGCCGGCAGAATCCAGTAACGCGTCGGCAACAAAGTTGCCAAGATTAGTTTCCTGCAGTTTTACCGCACTGCCATCCAGGGTCACCTTTGCTTTGCCTATATTAGCACTGAATACTGATACGGCGAGAAAAACCAGTAATATCGTGAAAAACTTCGCCATAATTACACCCCTTTTCTATCCTTTACCTTCTATATAAGACAACTTTAATTCTATAAAGTTTTTTTATCCTTAATTTAAGTATACCCAGGGTTAAGCGAAATAATACCTGATGAGCACGATGTGGCACCAATTGCTGTTTATTTTCATCCTGATGGGACAGACACCTTCCTGGCTTCGCCACTCGGTGTCAGTCCCGGATTGAAGTTCTTCCCCTCTTCATCGGGTAGGGGATTGAGGGGTGGGGCATTTATCACGGTCATTTCGACAGGCTCAGTGACCGTGATTTCTGTCGGTCACTGAGCCTGTCGAAGTGACCACGGTTAATTAAAATGCGGCTTTAATATTAGTTACGCATTTTGTCAGTGCCGGTACCGGGTTATCCACATCACCCTCATATTCAATTACCGCAAAGCCTTTAAAGTCAATTTCCTGCAGTGCGGTTGCGATATCGCTGAGGTTCAGGTTGCCGGTGCCAACTACCACATCCTCGGGACGTCGCGCGGTATCAAAGATAAAATCTTTCAGGTGCAGGCCATGCAGGCGTGTTCCGAACTCTTTAATCATTTTTATAGGGTTTTCGCCGGCATCCATTGCCCATGCGGTGTCCAGGGTCAGGCCGATTCTGGGACTGGTGATGCTGAAGATATAACGCAGCATTTCTGATGAGCCCAACCAGTGATAACCACCGTGATTATGTATCCCCAGGTTTACATCATATTCATCTGCCATCGCTTCAATGCGTCTGAACTGGTCGGCAGTGATGCCGGGACTGAAGTTAACGCTCATGAATTTTGCGCCGGCTTTTTTTACGAATTCAAAAAATGGTCTTTCCGTGGCATCATTACCACATAACCCCTGTACGCCAATACTTACTATTTCTACTTCCGCGGCATTATATACTGCCAGTGCGGCATTGCAGGAATCGTCATTCAGAAAATCCGCGTGTACCCCGCAAAGCTCTATCGCTTTTGCGCCGCATGCCTTTAATTTGTCAGCAACCACCGCGTTTTCTTTGAAACCGCGGAAACAATAACTTTGAATGCCGAGTTGGCTTTTTAAAATACCCATTTATTTCCCCTTTTTATTTCCATATTAATCGGGCAATTATATACCCGCAAAATACCGCCGTTATCGCACCCGCAAGTGACACAATAATATAAATAAATGCTGATGAAATCTGTCTTCTTTGCAAATAATCCAGTATTTCATAGCTGAATGTAGAGAATGTTGTTAAAGCCCCTAATAGACCGACACCTAAAAATAACCTGGTGCCGGAACTAATTACTCCACGTTCTATCCACCGCGCGACAAACCCCATTACCAGGCACCCGGCAACGTTAACCAGCAATGTACCCCATGGTTTACCGGGTTGATTTATAAAACTAAGGCCGTATCGGGCCAAAGCGCCAATAACACCACCGCCGGCGACATACAGGCAGTTCATTATTATTTGCTCACGCATCTTTCTTTTCCGACAGCAAATTAGTTACTTTTTTGCTGGTTTTGTCGCCAATATATTCGCTGATGCCAAGGATAAGAACAATAATACCACCCAATAATATCAGCACAGCAACTGCCGCCAATATAACGACTTTAATTGCCGCCCACCATATTAAACATAAATATCCGCCCGTCAGTAAAAGTGCCAACCCGATTATAACCATTATAGCTTTTGCCATATTCATCCCCATTTATATCACAGTAACTTTTTATTCTGCAATAGTACTGCTTTACCTGCTAATGGTGTGGTCAGGCAACCTAAAGAATTTATCTTCAACTTTAACGGGAATATTATCTGTATTTGTGAGGAAACCGTCCTGAATAGTCCTTATACAATAACTACGTTTGTGACAGTTTAACCATATTCTGCCTTCATAGCGCTATTTTTCCCTTATTTTTCTTGATATGATGTCATGGTATTGGTATGATATAGACGGGAGCTTTGTTAATGATTGCTATTATTGATTATGGAATGGGAAATTTGCGGTCGGTTGAAAAAGGATTTGAAAAAGTCGGCTTCAAGGCGCAAATTGTAAAAACAGCGGAAGATATACGTCGGGCTGACGCGATTGTGTTGCCCGGGGTTGGCGCGTTTGGTATGGCTATGGAACATATCCTGGCCGCGGGGTTAGATACTGCGATAATTGAGTCTGTTAAGAGTGGCAAACCTTTTTTGGGTATTTGTCTGGGATTACAGTTGTTATTTGATGAAAGCGAAGAGTTTGGCCCGGTTAAAGGGTTGGGGATAATTCCCGGTAAGGTTGTCAAGTTTTTCCCGGATGGCGCGCCTGAAGGAGTGAAAATACCGCATATGGGTTGGAACGGTCTGAAGAAAGTCAATGCGCCGGCAGTATTACAGGATATACCTGATGGTGAATATGTTTATTTTGTTCATTCATATTATGTGGCACCGGATGACAACGAGGTAATTGCCACGACTACTGAATATGGCGGATTCACATTTACATCATCAATATCTGTGGGCAATCTTTATGCATGTCAATTTCATCCGGAAAAATCCGGGACATCAGGATTAACGATACTTAAAAGATTTGCAGAATCAACTAAATAATTAAAGGACTTTCGCTTAAGGTCACTTCGACAGGCTCAGTTACCGGTCGCTGAGCCTGTCGAAGCGATTATTTTTGTGAAGATTTCTGTTAAAATGCGAAATTCCTGTTTAATAAACCATGTAACTATATAAAAAACGACCCATTAATTTAATTTGGAGAAAAGGAAATGAAAAATACCTGTTTAACACTTTCACTGTTATTAGTGTTAGCCACTGCCAACGCGTTTGCCGGTGATTTAATTACCGCGATTTACGCGAAAGACATCGTCAAAGTGAAGACAATATTATCCGACGTCAAGGCGCGAAAAGCGGCTTTTGATGAAGTTGATAAAGACGGTTATTCCGCGTTTTCATTGGCGGTGCGCGATAACCAGGCAGAAATAGTGCGGGAGATGATAATTGCTGGTGCGGATGTAAATAAACCCAGTGGCAAGTTAAAATTATCACCGCTGCACGGTGCCAGCAATATAGAAGTTATTCGGTTATTAGTTAATAATAAAGCCGATGTAAACGCGAAAGACGCCAGTGGCAACAGCCCATTACATTCCGCGGTACGCAATGCCAGGATAGATGTAATTAAGGCTTTAATTGATTCCGGTGCGGAAGTTAACCAGGCGAATTATGATGGCCAAACACCGATTTTTCTTGCTGCTACCCCGGAAATCGCTGCCATGCTGCAAAATGCAAAGGCAAACCTTAATTTCACTGATTTAAAAGGCAATAACCCGTTAATGACCAAAATCAGCAATCGTCAGACTGATACCGCGCTATGGCTTATAAGCAACCATGTCAGCGTTGAGAAAGCGAATGAAGAAGGTGATACACCTCTGCACATGGCGGCGAAATATGGTAATGACGCAGTTGTAAAAGAATTGCTTAAAAATGGCGCAGGGGTAGGGGCAGTTAATAAAAAAGGTGACACCCCGTTGCACCTTGCCGCCAGTGCCGCAGTGGTAGATTTATTGTTAAAAGCCGGTGCCGTTACTGACATTGTAAACACTAATAAATTAATTCCTATTGTTGCTGCTGCCGGCCGGGGAAATAATGAAGCCGCAATGGCAATGATGACCAAAGCAAACGTAAACTCAGCAGACGAAAATGGTGTTGCTTTAATGCATAGTTTTGCCGGACGTGGCAATGTGGAAGCGATAAAAAAGCTTATTGAATTAGGTGCTGATGTTGATATAGCGTCAAAAACATTAAAACAAACCCCATTACATATGGCATCATCAAAAGAAGCGGCGGAAGTATTATTGAATAATGGCGCGAAAATTGATGCTGCTGATGTTGATGGCACAACACCGTTAATGCGCGCGTTGCAGAATAATAATACAGCATTGGCAGAATATTATATTCAGCAAAAAGCGTCGGTAGATTTAAAAGATGCCAATGGCGACAACATGTTGTTTTTCGCGAAATCTGCCAAAACCATTGAATTGTTATTAGCTGCTGATAAAAAGTTGTTGGATGGGGTGAATAAAGCTGGTGAAACGGCATTATTCAATGCTATTTCTGACGAGAACAAAGATGCTGCCATTGCGCTTATAAATAATGGCGCGGATATCAACAAGGTTTGCAATGGTACCCCGGTTATACACATAGCAATTACAAAATCAGAAAAATCACCGGTGATGATAGATGTATTGAAAGCGCTGTTGGATAAAAAACCAGATGTTAATATATTAAATGATAAGAAACAGGCACCGATTACCATCACCCGTAACACCAATATTATTATCTTGTTGGCACAAAATGGCGCTGATTTAACCAGTAAAGACCAGTCAGGGCGGACGCCGTTATTTTATGTTGTTCTTAATTCATCACGTGATGATGAGAAAAAGAACGCGCCGGATGCAATTAAAACATTGCTGGAAAAAAAGGCTGATGTTAACCATAAAGATTTTTATGGCAATACCCCGATTTTTTACGCACCTTCAGTTGATGTCGTGAATTTATTAGTTAATATTGCTGACGAGAAAAACCGCGCGGATGTTAATATCACTAACAACCGTGGTGAATCTTTGCTGTATAAAGCCGCAAATGATAACAAAAAAGAGTTGGTAAAATATTACATTGATAAAAAGTTGCCGGTAAACCAGGCGACAAATAATGGTGATACCCCGTTACATCGCGCGGTAACAATAATTGACCCGACTAATGTTGAGAGAACCCTGGAAAACCCGAATCCACCGGCACCGCATGAAATAGCAACGATGCTGATTGATGCCAAAGCAGATGTAAACGCAAAAAACAATAATGGTGAAACTCCGTTATTTAATGCCCGAAGCGCGTCAATGATTACCTATCTGGTGAAAGATTGCAAAGCCGACCCGAATATAGTAAGCACTAATGGCGACACCGCATTAATGCGAATAGCGCGCACCAGTCTGGATGCCGTTAACGCGTTGATTAATAACGGTGTTGCGACAATTGACGTGAACCATGCAAACAGCAGCAAGAAAACCGCAATTTTCATGGCGCAAAACGCCGGTATTGTTGATGTTCTGGTTGCTGCCAAAGCGGATGTAAACGTTAAAGATACTGATGGCTCAACCGCATTGCATGACGCCGTTAAAGGTGGGCATGCTGATGTGGTGACCGCGTTAATTAACGCCAAAGCAGATGTTACCGTAAGAGCGAAAGATGGTAATTTGCCATTGCATCTGGCAACTACCGTGGAAGTGGCAAATGCTATTTTAGCCTCGCCAAACGCAGACATTAATGCCGTTGTGGATACCGGCAAGAAAGATGATGTTAACAGCACCGGCGACACATTGTTGCATATATCTGCCCGCAAGGCCGACGGGTTAAAACTGGTTGAAATGCTGATGGCGAAAAACGCGTCGGTATTAATATTGAATAAAAAACAGGAAACACCACTACATCTGGCAGCATCTGACGCAATATTGTTGGATATGGTTAAAAATGTCCCGACGAATATAAACCAGAAAGATATCGCCGGCAACACACCGTTAATATCAATGGCGCGATTAGGCAATGCCGGGGCAGTCGCCAGATTATTAGAGTTAAACGCCGATGCGAAAGCGAAAAATAGTTCCAATGAATCCGCGTTGGATTTTGCGCCGGATCTTGCCACCGCGACATTATTAGTCGCAAAAGGTGCGGATATTAAGCAAACAGATAAAGCCGGTATGACCCCGTTATTAT
Organism: uncultured bacterium; assembly: GCA_964573385.1. Classification (GTDB taxonomy): domain Bacteria; phylum Armatimonadota; class Hebobacteria; order CAIYQO01; family CAIYQO01; genus JBAXQQ01. The sequence goes on along the minus strand of CAZNLA010000036.1, from coordinate 5,026 downwards.
ACGCAGTGAAAAACAACCGTTATGAAGTGGCGGAATATCTGTTGAAAAATGGCGCGCCGGCGGTTATTACTGTTAAGGGGAAAACTGAGGCAGTTAAAAATAATGACAGCCAAAACGCTTTGCATTTATGCACTTCACAAAAAATGTTTGATTTATTCTCCGATAAAATCGGTTTAAATACCACTGATAATCGTGGTCGGACACCGTTATTTTATGCCGCGAAAAATAACAATATTGAGATGGTAAAATATTTGTTAAGCCAGAAGGGAATTATTATTAACTGCAAAGTTTTACCGGCTAAAGCACCAGAAACAACTGTTAAAACAAAAACCGTTAATCCGAAATCAACAAATCAAAAAGCTGTAAAAGCTGCGGAAAAACCGGCACCGGATTCTGAAGAAGGATTAACCCCACTGCATGTTACATCTGACCCGATAATCGCTAAGTTGTTAATTGATACTAAAAAGATTGATATTAATGACAGAACCGCGATGGGATATACCCCGTTGATGTATTCATTGGCCAGTGGCGGTAAAATTGTTCAGACATTATTGGACAACGGCGCAAATGTAAAAATTGGCAATTTCAATGGCATGCAACCTATCCATGCCGCCATGAACGCCAGTATTATTGATACCCTTCTGAAGGGTGGGGCAGATATAAATGCCCGTGACAAAACCAACAGCACACCCATGCATTATGCCGCACAGTCGTATGATGTGAATTGGATAAAAGCGTTAATAGCAAATAAAGCCACCATTAACCCTGTTAATAATTATGGGGATTCACCTATGATGCTGGTGCGTCAACCGGAAGTTGCGAAGGTATTAATTGATAACGGCGCAGATGTTAACGCGAAGAATAAAATGGGATATACCAAGTTGCACATGGCCGCGGCAATGCCGGATGCCACCAGTGAAATGTATCAACCCGTGGGCAGTTCATCACCGGGAATGCTGGATGTATTGCTGGCAGCACCGAAGATTAATCTGAATGCGGCATCAAACTCCGGCGCGACACCGTTATTCCTGGCAGCCAACGTTACTGTCGCTAAAAAACTTGTTGAAAAAGGCGCGTCTGTAATCGCCAAAGACAAGGAAAACGCGACACCGTTGCATTACTTTGCGGCAAATGGTCGTAAAGATATGGTTGAGTTTGTACTGGCTAAATTAGCGGAATTAAAGAATTCCACGGCGATAAATTCCCTTGCCGTAAATAACATCACCCCGGTTTATCTGGCGACAGTAAACAGCAGAATTGATGTATTGCCGTTGCTAATTAAAGCCGGTGCCGATTTGGATATTCCTACGGTAGAAAAGTTAGGAAAAAGCACGCCGTTAATGGCAGCAGTTAATAACAATAACATCGATGTCGTAAAGTTAATTGCCAATGCAAAAGGCACCGACCTGAACACCAAAAATATCTCCGGTTTGTCACCGTTACATTGGGCATCTTATAAAAATTATACAAAGATTATGGATATTTTAATTGACGCGCATGCCCGGGTTGATATTACCGATAATAATAACGCGACACCATTATTCCAGGCGGTAAGCGAAAACCATATTGAAGCGGTGAAGTTATTATTAGCTGCCGGCGCGACAGTTAATTTTAAGGCGAAAAATAATGTTACCCCGTTGATGGTTGCGCGTTCCGCGGATATTGCTGCACTTCTGATAGCTAAAGGCGCGTCAGTAAACGCGGTTCGGTCTGATATGGTTACCCCGTTGAATTTGGCCATCGCAAGTGGTGATGATAAAATGATTCAATTAATGCTGAATAACCAGGCTGATATAAAGGCTGCTGATAAGGGTGGAGTAACCCCGTTGCACTTGGCAATAGCAAAAGATATGAATGACCTTGCCCGTGATTTAATTGCCCGTGGCGCGACATTAAATACCAGCGATAAATCCGGCAGCACACCATTAATTACAGCAGTTCAGCATGGTAATGCGGTGATAGCAACTGAATTAATTAAAAGAGGGGCAAATCCTAATGCCGCGGATAATTATGGTGGCACCCCTATACATTACGCAGACAAATTGGACATTATAAAAGTTTTAATTACTGGTGGGGCAAACCTGAATGCGGCATTGAAAAATGGTCTGGCTCCCATGCATTTAGCTGTTTTACAGAATAATGCGGAAAAGATAAATATTTTGGCGGCAAATGGCGCAAATATTAACGTTGAAACGCCTAAAAAAGTGACACCGATAATGATAGCCATGAATATGAAAAATACGAATTTAATTAATTTGTTGAAGAAATTGGGTGCTACTGAACCGAAACCGCAACCTGCGCCAGCAAAAACCGGCAAAGGCCCGGCACCGTTTGCACCAGTAAAGAAGTGAGGATATAAATGGCGTGGCAAGTTATCGAAGTTCCTGTACCAACCGGCGTTGGCGAAATCGTGGCAGATTCATTTCGCACCAACGGTGCTGATGGCGTATCTGAAGAATGGCGAAAAGGCCAGGATTATGTTCGCGCTTTCTGGCATGAGGCAAATATTAATGAGGTTGAGATAACTGTAAAAACAGTGCTTGCCAGAATGGTTGAGTTTGATATATTGCCCGCCGGTATTGAATATACCTTAACAGAAATGGAAGACCAGGACTGGCTGGAGGGTTGGAAACAGTTCTTTTCTCCGGTCAGTCTTACTGACCGTATAGCTGTTATGCCCAGTTGGGAAAGTTATGAACCGTTGCCCGGTCAACAGGTTATTATCCTTGACCCGGGAATGGCTTTCGGCACCGGCACTCATGGTACAACATATAATTGCCTGCTTGCGGTTTCTGATTTTGTAAAAGAAGGGTTATCATTTTGCGACATTGGGACCGGCAGTGGAATACTGGCCATTGCGGCAGCAAAATTAGGTGCTGTATCTCCGGTTGTCGGGGTTGATAACGATTCTTTGGCGGTTAAAGTTGCCATCAGCAATGCGGTGGTGAATAAGGTTGATGATAAAATTAACTTCACCACTGCGGATTTAACCACCGGTATTAATGATAAATTTGATATTACAGTTGCCAATATACTTGCCCCGGTGATTATTGAATTAATTCCATATTTGCCGTGTGTCATGAAACCCGGTAGCATATTTATATCATCCGGGTATATTACCAGTCAGGAAAACGATATTGCCACTGCACTGGTTGCTGCTGGGCATACAATAATTAAAAGATACGAAAGAGAAGATTGGGTAACCCAGGTCAGCAGGAGTAAATAAGATAAAAATACTCGATAAATAATTTAACCACGAAAAACACGAAGGACACGAAAAAGGGAATCATTTAACATTTATTACCTTATGAAGATGTTAAATCAATACTATTTTTTCGTGTCCTTCGTGTTTTTCGTGGTTAATAAATACTGGACTTTCGCTTTAGGTCACCTCGACAGTCCCATTGACCTTAAGCGAAAGTTCTGTACCGTTTATCCCTGTAGCATTACAATTTATCTGTAATCTGCTTTACTAATTCTTCAGCATTTTTTGACAGCAGCGAAAACTCATTAACTACTGTATCATTTTTCCATACTTTAATTTTTGCGGTTATTTGTTCACCGGTAATGGTATAGATTCCATTAATGTTCATACTGTCAGGTAACGATTCTGTATCAATATAAATTAGTTTGTCGTCTTTATTCCGCAACGCGTTTTGCAATAGATATGATATATTCAGCGTGTCACGGGTTTTTTGCGTATCCAACAATACGGGTTTTGTATAAATAGTTAATGGTTGAATTATCTTTATATTCATCTGGTCTTCGGTATCTAACATGCCAAAGTCAAACGATGAACCGTGTGGTACCGCGATAATGGGCTTTTGTATACCGCCAACACCACGTGCCAATTGCGGTACTCTGTCGGCAGCGTAATTGAATAGTTTTGATGTATCAATATACTTGCCTTCACGCAGGGCAACACCCTTAAAACCTTCCAACAGTGCGTATGTCAATAATCCATGTCCATATCGTGATGCCTCAAAACTTTTCGCGTCTGCGGAGCAACCCATTAAAATGTGGAATCCCGCGCGGTCGCGCAGTCGTTCAATCGCGCGTTTTTGGTCGCCACTGATATCCCGTTTGTCGATTAAATTACGTGCCGCGGAACCTGCGGCACAGGTGTCAAGAATAAGCAGTTGTTTTAACGCCGGTATTCTTCCCATTAATAATTGCAGGTCAGAACTGCTGACAGAATATTTGTCACGTAGTTTTTTATCACGGATTACGTCGACTGATCTGGCATCAGAAGTTAAGTAGCAATAATTATTATCGTCCAGGGCAATACCATGTCCGGAAAGATAAACTATTATTATATCATCGGTGCCGGCATTTTCTTTAAAATAATCCAACGCTTTTATAATATTAGCGCGGGTGGGCATATTGTTGATATCGTCACTGTTTAATGAAATAACTTTAACCTGATCCTGACCAAGTAACTTTTTACCTGCAACATTTATGACATTTGCCATACTAACGGCGTCATTTGCGGCGAATTTTAATTTCATTCCACCGGAATATTCTGATATACCGCAGACCAATGCATATAAATGTGGTGTATTATCTTTCTTTATCCCCGGGGCACGCCATATTCGTGCCATGGTATTGCTGGTAAGAGTTCCATCCGCGTTTTTCACTGCTATTTCTATTAAGTTATCAATTCCCGGTATAAATATCGGTGACTGCGCAACATCAACTAATAAACTTAAAGATTTGCTGTTTTTATCTTTGGCGCCGCGGGCGTCCATTGGCATGGCACGGCCATTAACCATCACTATGATATCACCAATACCACCCCCGCGATTATCCAGATTAACTGTCAATTTTGTCCCATCTGTTGGAAAATCAACCTTCAATTCCGGAAATAGTTTTACGTTGTCCAATGCTTCAACATCACGTTTCGGCTCAAAGTTTCTATCCATGGCCTTTGACAATAAACCCGGGTCATAATACCTTTCTTTTAATTGGGATAATTCTACCGATTCGTTTGCTATTGTCCATCGTAAACCATTCCCAAATCCATTAG
>CAZNLA010000035.1:0-20577 GCA_964573385.1 uncultured bacterium | reverse complement strand
TGGTCACCGGGTAAAACCTATGCGGCACAAAATGATTTTTCATACAATATCTCGCCCGCCATGTTCCGGGATATTTTTCTGCCGGCAATTGAAATGCAGACTAACTTCCTTGACCATACTGTTTATCATGTGGATGGCACCGAAGCGTTCGTCCATGTTGACGCGTTATGTGAGTTGCCACGACTGCAAGCCATTCAAATTCTTCCCGGTGCCGGCAAACCCGGACCGTTGCATTATATGGATGTATTGAAAAAAGTCCAGGCGGCAGGTAAAAATCTGCATATCAGTATTCCGCCAAATGAAGTAAAAACAGCATTGGATAATCTTTCCGCGCGCGGTTTATTCATCGGCACATGGTGCAACAGCGAAACAGAGGCGAGAGAATTATTGAAAAACGCTGAATTATGGTCGGTTGACCGCGGATAAAAACCAGAGGGAAATTATGAAAACTGATAATAAATTAAATCTCGGTATCGTCGGTGCCTGCGGACGCGGAGCAAGTTTTAAATCCGCCTGCGACGCATTGAATAACGTAACAATACTTGCCGTTTGCGATGTGAACAATGATGAACTTGGTGCTGCCCGTGAACGGTTAGGCGCCAGCGAACAATATACCGATTACGAAGAAATGCTGGGAAAATCGGCTATCGACGCGGTCATTATCGGCACCCCCATGCAGTACCATGCCCCCATGGCCATTGCCGCTTTGACGCGGAATATTTCTGTTCTTTCCGAGGTGACCGCGGGGGTAAACATTGATGAATGCCGCGAATTAGTCACCGCCTGCAATAATAGCCGCGGTATTTACATGATGGCGGAAAATTATACCTACATGCAGCCAAATGTGATTGTTCGCGAATTAGTCAGTCGTGGATTATTTGGCACACCATATTATGCCGAAGGCGAATATATACACGAACTGAAAGAGATGAACGAATACCAGACCCCCTGGCGCCGCCGTTGGCAAACCGGGGTGGATGGAATAACCTACGGCACTCACAGCCTTGGACCTATTCTGCAATGGATGCCGGGTGACCGCATAACCCGGGTATGCTGCGAGGGTACCGGGGTGCGCCATACCGACCATACCGGCAAACCATATTGCCAGGCATCCGGCACTATGCTGTGTAAAACAGAAAAAGACGCGCTGATAAAAATCCGTGTCGATATGCTTTCCGACCGTCCGCATTCCATGACAAATTATCAATTGCAGGGGACAGACGGCGCGTATGAATCGGCGCGGGCATGGGGAGAAAAAGACCGCATATGGTTGCGTGGGATAAATAAAGATGCCCATAACTGGATGGATTTATCTGAGTTATATGAGGAATATCTGCCGGAATTCTGGAAAGAAAATATGGAACGCGGCGAGGCGGCAGGCCACGGCGGCGGAGATTTCTTTGAAATTCTCGACTTTGTTGATGCCATTGAAGGCAAACGTCAAAATCCCATCGGCATCCACGAAGCGATGGATATGACACTGCCAGGACTGGTAAGTCAATTATCAATTGCCGAAGACGGCAGATGGATGGATGTTCCTGATTCGCGGAAATGGTAGAATAATTTATGCAAGAAAATAAACCATTAATCGAAATAACAGAAAATGACCGACGTTTTTATGCGGAAAATATAGAATCCTTTCTACCGGACAAAATAATCGACATTCACACCCATCTATGGCGTCAGCAGGACTTTCCGCGGTTGCGTCCCACCCCGGCAAACTCAGTATCATGGCCGGCACTGGTTGCTGCCGACAATCCCATTGAAGACTTGCAGGAAACATACCGGTTAATGCTTCCGGGCAAAACAGTAACACCTCTGATATTCGCCAATGTGCCCGCCGATGGCAACCTTGATGCGCAAAACAGATATATTCAGAACTCAGCAAGTCAGTATAATCTGCCGTCGCTGATATTTTCTGACCCGGCATGGAGCGCGGAAGAACTGGAAAAACGAATAATATCCGGTGGTTTCATTGGCGCAAAAAGTTATCTTTCGCTCGCACCATCAACCATACCGGCAGAAGAAATCACCATCTTTGACTTTTTCCCACATCACCAACTACAGGTTCACAACCGGCATGGATGGGTGGTAATGCTGCATATCCCCCGCAGTGGACGCCTGCGCGATACTGTAAACCTTTCACAATTAATACAAATAGAAAATGAATACCCAAATATAAAACTTATAGTTGCCCATGTTGGACGCGCCTATTGCAACGAGGATATCGGCGACGCATTCAACATACTGACAGAAACAAAAACTATTAACTTTGATATCAGCGCAAACACCAATGACTATGTATTCGAACAATTATTGCGTTGTGTAGGCCCAAAACGGGTATTATTCGGCAGTGACATGCCAATACTCCGCATGCGCATGCGCCGCATCACCCGCGATGGCCACTATGTTAACCTTGTGCAAAAGGGATTATACGGCGACGTCTCAAACGATAAAAACATGGCTGAGGTAAGCGGTGAAGAAGCAACAAACCTGACCTTCTTCCTCTACGAAGAAATCAACGCCTTCCGCCACGCCGCCCACCGCACCGGCCTGACTCGCGATGAAATAAATGACGTTTTTTATGGTAATGCAAAGAGGATGATTGGGGAGATATTGTGAGTGATAGTAGAAAAATAGATTGTTAATAAGTGTTATACCACTAAAATAAATGAAATAATTTTATATTCTTCTAAAATTTATATTGACATCATTACCGTTTTAATAATATTATTTTTTTATTGGAAAAAATTGACTATAACAGAAAGTATAAATATTATGGAATGTAAAAATTGCAATGCTGATATAGAATCTGGTTGGAAGTTCTGTCCGGTTTGTGGACTGCCAACCGGTCAGGTAATATGGTTTTTAAGTAGCAGTAAAAATGGTGAACCTGCTGAGCGTCTTACGTTAACTCCTGGTGGTACATTTTTTCTAATAGCGAAACTAACATCTGGTTCACCGATTACTGCAAAAGTAGATTTGACTTCATCGCGTGGTGTTAACTTCATCGGTAAGCACTCAGAAAGAACTGTTGATTTAAACAGACCTGCTATATTTGAATTTAATTGTCCAATTGATGGTCAGTCACTTGCTGGAAATATTAAATTATTATTAAAGAATGGAATCCGCAACCGACAGGAATGGTGGTTAAAAGAAACCTGGTCAATACCAGAAATATTCAAAATATCAAATCGAATTATTATTCGTGAAAACAGATGGGAGATAGGAAATCCTGTTGTTTTATTCTTACCTGATATATTAGAACAGTCCTGTTTTTTATGGAATAATTCTGAGGCAGAAAGAGATTTAATAGCAGATTCACCGGACAATTTTAAAGTAAGTCATTTCACCATCCCAATAGAACGAACCAATGTGCAAGTAAATAGTGATGAATTAGCGCCTTTAAGCATTCGAGTTATTCAAGGACAAATTTCAGCAAACAATCTTTATGAATGGAATATTCCTGATAATCCTGAAACTATCAAATTATTAAAAATGCCTCGTGTAGAAGAAGACAATTCCGTAGATTTAGTGATTGCTATCGATTACGGCACCAGGAATTGTGGTATTCGTGCAAGATGGCGTAAAGATTTCCCCAAATATAATAAAACCAAAGACCAGATAGATATAATTGGTACAGAACGTTTTCCATCAAGCATGGTGCTTCATAAAAGAGAACAAGTTTTTTATTGGGGTGAAGAAGCTGCAACTAAAATCGAACAGCATCTAAGGGCAGATAAGAATTTAATAGCTGTAGAAAATCTGAAAACAGATTTAAGGAATAATATTAATCAATATATTACAAATAAACCACTTTGGACTAATAAAGAATTAATTGGACGTTTTTTTGAGAAAATTTTCCGTAGATTGATAGATAACTATTTAAGTGATTTAAGTAACGCGAATGAAATAACCCGCGAAAGTTTTAAGATTGAATATATCATTACCAGACCAGTGTTAGATGAAAATGAAGGCGGGGAGATCAAAGAAAATTATGTGTCAAATATAAGAGATGCCCTGGTAGAAAAAGTTGGTTTGAAAGCTGATGATATAAAATTTGTTATTGAATCAGAAGCTGCAGCTCGCTGGATAGCATATAATTTCAAAGAAGAAATGCAACGGATTGGACATGGAAGCTTAATTGCTGTTATTGATGCTGGCGGTGGAACTACAGATATAACACTGGCCCGGATAAATATTCATGACGGTAATGTAAAACTTGATTTGTGCGGTTCAGATCGCTTATCCGCTGACCTTTCTGAATATGGTATTACTGATAACGAAATAGGTGGAAATACCATTGATCAACTATTAGCATACAAATTACGTGATTCAGCAAGTGAACTGATTGAATTTAGCAGAAATGTTAATTTTAATAATTTATGGGATTTTATTAATGCTGAAGAGTTCAAAAATATAAATCATCAGTTTGCAACTGCCAGAACATTAAAAGAAAAATTTTATATGGAAAATTTGATTAAATTAAGTAAGTTTTTCGAAGAAGACAGGTTCAGAGATAACACTACATTGTCTTACGATAAATATTATGAAAATCTACTTACACCTTTAATGAAAGATCCACTCGATAGTATGTCTGATAGGATAAATACTGGTCACGAATATTTTCATACTATAGAAAAAGTTTTTTTTGTCGGTGGTTCTAATATCGATAAATTTGTCAGAAATTGTTATTTTGATCAAAATATTATTCCATCCGACACTGAATATATCATAGACACTGAAAATGAAATACATGAACGTTTAAACTCTGTAGTAAATGGCGCCTCATTGTCTGGTGAAAGATTTTATAATTTATCTCAAATATCATTAACTCTACAATTACCAAACGAACATGAACTTAAAATTATAGGTCAAGGTGATACCTTGCCAGAGATTACAAAAATCCATCATCCAGGAGTAGGAAATATCTTAGAACCAGAAGAGAAGTTTACTATTTCGTTATATGCCGAATCAACATTATTCACAGGTAAACATGAAATAGCGCGCGCATGGCATCATAACAGATCAGAGAACAGCATAAATTATACTTTTTCAATAACAATTAATAAATCTGAGTGCAAAGCAGTTTTCACAGATAACGCAGATAACAGGGAATACCTTATGTGGTATATAAAACTGAACGGAGGACAAAAATAATGTCAGATAATAAAATTATTAAAGAAGCCGATTATATAAAATATAAACAATCAATTATAAACTCTTCAAATAATAATACAAAAGAAGAAGATAAAAAAAACGATATAATTAGTAATCCACTCGAAGAATCTATAGACTCTCCAATTGACAATAAGGATAATTTAGTAATAAATCAAACAACTAATGATTTAAGTAATAACATTTTATCTCCGAAAGAACATAATTCAGATACCACTGAAGAAAATGATACTAATAATAGTTCAAATGACACAATTTTTCTTTCAAGCAACATTGAAAATAGAATCAATGAAATGCCAGATTCGAAAAATATTTCAAATAAAGAATCTACGGTCTCTCCTGTTGATAATACGAATGATATAGTTATAGGTAAAATAACGAATGATTCAAATAACAATAGTTTATCAGCATCAGAAGATACTTCAGTTACAGTTACAGAAAATAATAATAACGATAATAGTTCTGATTACACAATTTCTCTTTTAATCAATCTTGAAAATAGAATAAATGAAAAATCAAATGAAATAGATCTTTTAAAGTCGCAAATTAATGAACTTCAATTAATAATTGATAAAAAACGTTATGATAGCGACAATGACGAGATGTTTTTAACATTATCTGACAGAATTAATATACTGGAAAAGTACCACCACCAAAATTTTGATAATAGATCGATTGTTGAAAGTGAAAGCGAGTTGCTGATTGAATCATGGAAAATGTCCAGTAATGCTACCAGATTATCATATGTAAAAACTCTCACACAAAATCGTCTTGATGATGATTTAAGTTTAATTATTGATAAAGCAATAAATATGGATACTTTAATATCCAACAGAGAAAAAATGATTAATTATATTAACAATGTAACCGGATTATTCGCCCGTTCCATTTTTTCACTGGAGACTTCTGCCCTTAATTATTCTGATATTCCTGCAAAATTATTTTCATCTCTACTGAATAATGTAGTTTTGTCAGCAAATACTGCATTTACTAACGCCGGAATTAATATTATAAGACCTGAGACAGGAAAACTCTTTAAAAATGAACATAAAATCGTTGACAAGGTCGATTCTGATTTACCGGAAAATGTTGTTATTCAGGTCATTTGTTATGGTGTTGTATTTAATGGGAAAGTATTGTTGCCGGCAGAGGTTATTGTATCTTCAGGTATTCAACCGAATATAAACAAAGTAACTGAAGATGTACCTGATATTGAACAACCGATAGTATGCATAAATACTGTTGAAAAGAAAGATAGTAATGAACAAGTTGATAAATATCTTGATGCCGCTCCATCATGTGTAAGAATACTTCATCAGTCATCATTTGACTTTGTTGATAATGAAAATTCAAAAGATGACATATCTGTAATTTTATCAATTGTTAGATTAGCGATTGACGAAAATAATGAAAATTATAACTTGACTAATTTACTGGAAAACTTCGTTAAATTTTATGATTATGATAGTACCAGCGATTCAAATGAATGGCATAAGTTGATATTTGAATCAATAAATGAATTAGAAACCTGGTTAATAAAGAAAATTAATATCGAAAAAATTAATCCTCAGCCTAATGAAAAGTTTGATGAATTAAGAATGATTGCGGTGGATAAATCTAAAACAAGAAATGAAAACGCTGTGAATACTGTTATTGCTACATATCGACCTGGATATTTAAAAAATGATGATGTAATAATTAAGGCAGAGGTGAAAATATATGAGTAATTGCCCTAATTGTAATATCATGCTAATAGATAACGCAAAATTTTGTCATAATTGTGGCAATGAATTAATTCACAGTTGTCCTATTTGTGGTGATGACAATTTAGTTATTTCTAAACTGAAACAAAACAGTTGTCGATGTAGTCAGTGTAAATCTGTATTATATGCGTGTTGTAAGTGTGGACGATGGTATAACCCTGGTCATGGATATTGTAATAATCCGGAATGCGAAGGTAAAGTTCTCCCGGTAGTACCATTACACACAGGACGAAGATGGGATGGTCTAGGGGTAGCTCCAGATTGGCAAAATACAACAAGCGAAAATGAGTTTAAATCAATTGATATAAATATTGATTCTGTATATGCAGCAGTATCAGCAAATGGGATTTTTTATGTATGGGCTGGAAATAAGATTATTCAAATTAATATCGATAACGCACAAATAATCGATGAAAACTGGTTACTTGGTTTAAATTTATCTCCATGTACAATTTTAGATGAAGCGGACAGGATGACAGTAGTAGGTGAACATATTTGTTTGTCTTGTGATAATGGATTCTACTGGTGCGCTAATGGTGAAATACCAAAATTATTAGTTCCAGGGAAACCAATATGTCAAATTATTGGGCCAATGGGATGGGCAGGATGGGTATATGAAAATGGTCGTAAAAAACTATATGTATCATCTATACCAGAAGTCAATGTACAACCTGATCCTATAGAAATCGAAATGAACGAAAATGATCTGAACGATAATGCTTGTATTCAGAATAAACAAATGGTTACATCTCATAACAAATTATTTTGGCAAGGGCAAGATTGTAAGATTAGAGAATATAATTACCAGTCAGAACAAGTATCTGAGATTAGAGATATGGCCATGCCGGTAAAAAGACTTTGGACATTCGGTGATAAAGTAGGATGTGTCTTAGAAGATAATAATGGCCTGGTTATAAGACAAGATATATTAAACGCTGTAAGAGATAAAAGGTTGAACATGACAGTATTAAACAATATTTACGTTTCTGACAAATACTGTGCTGTTGTCTGTAATTCTGAATTAGTAGTAATTAATTTAGAAACATTTAATGACACGCGGAAATCACTTACTGGCAGACATATAAACGGATTTATTACAACAGAAAATACTCATCGGAATATAGAATTGTTACTTGAATTGCATAAAGAAAACGAACAAACTATTTTATTGTCAATATTATTAGATGGCTTAGCTCCTGAAATTAAATGGAGAAATGGTCAAAATATTAACGCAATTACAATGATTCCTACAAGAAAGTATATCTTTATAGTTCACGAAAATGGTATTATAGTTTTGAAAGGATAAAATTTATGATTAAATTATTATTACAGTTGTTAATAGTATTATTAATGGCATTACCCATTCTGTCTCAGAATAAAGTTGTAAATTTCAGTTATGCTGATATCACAAAAGTTCCGAGATTTGAGATTGATAATTGGATTAAAAATGAAATCGCATTAAGCAAAGGTGATATGAATACCGGACGTTATCATATTGTATTAGCATTTTCAACTGGACATTATGGTTCAGACCCATTACATGCCATTGCTATGCGTCGTATTGCTTTTCAAATATTAAATAACTTCTGTTGTCCTGGTGATCAGGTTACTGCCTTCGGATGGGAAATGAATATATGGAAAAATGGTGAGACTATTCAATTAAAAGATAGTGAAATAGAACGAAAAAAATTCATTAATTCTGTTCCTTATACACCTATGGCCGATTCTGTTGGCGGACATGATACAGAACGCGCAGTTGTTGATATTATTAGAACATTAAAGGAACGCAAAATCCCATCATCTTCAACCGTCGTTCTTTTAATAGCAAATGGAGCTAGTCAATTACCTGTTATAGTTAAACCTGGCATTTCATTATTGGGTGAAAATAATATAGATTTGCAAAATGAGCTTAATACTGAAGGATATCGTCCTTTAATCAGACAGAACTTTATAGCAGAAACAAGAAAAGGTCCACGTGAGATAACTATAACGGCATTATTTCCAAAGCAACTAATAACATTAATACAAAATGCCGGTAAAAGATATCCAACTTTTTCACGGACTACATGGCAACCATATGAAGATATGCCTGATAAATTAGAAAAACTTCCAAATCCCGAGAAAAAAATAGTCAATTGGGTTTTGATTACAATTTTGATATTCTTGTTACTGTTACTTACATGGGTTATATATTACTACATAAAACAGTCAAAGCCTAATCCTTCAGGTGACTCTACTACATCAAAATGTAAAAAAATATCAGGAGTATTGGAATTATCATTAAATCGAAAAGCATACAGATTTGATAACTTAAATGAGAACTCTATATTTAAGTTAATTTCAACAGGTGAAGGATTTTCACTTATATGTAATAGCATGGTAACAAATGAAAATATTGAAGAAAATGATAAAAAAGTTCATTTAATTTTTTCTTTCATTGAAGGTTCAGGAAAAAATTATAATTTAGTTATAAATAGACAAGAATCTTTACAAGAGATTAATTTTTCAACAAAATTAGACAGAGTAAATTTGTCTCCAGATAAATGGCAACTTCCACCTGACACAAAAATTATATTAAAGATGAAGTTAAATGATACTGCTGAAGAAGCACGGTTAATATTATCTTATAATACCATGCCAAACAATTAATAGGAGGACCTAAAAATGGCACTTCAGATAGCGAGAACATTAGTACTGGGTATAGGCAGTACTGGTCAACAGATCTGCGAACAATTAGCTGAGCACTTAACATGGAAATACGGTGACTACCATAAGGCAAAATGGGTTGGAATGTTAGTGATAGAGACTGAAACAGGTGATTCAGCAATGTTAAGTGACGACAATCGACTTACAGTTAATATAGATGGAAATGATTTTTCTCAATATATTAATAATCCTACGGTAGCGGGTCAAAATTTTGATTATCCTAAATGGGGTCGTCCTGAGTTATTACGAAATATTGATGATATCAGTGCTGGTGCCGGCAATATTAGAATGGCAGGCAGACTGGCTCTTTATCATAATTACGATATGGTTAGCCAGAGGATTCGTAATGAACTAAGTAAATTGCAAAATTTAAATGAATCTGACATTGCTGCATCGTTAGATGATAGGAATACAACTATACAAATGTATGATAGAACATTTGTATATGTTGTTGGCACTTTATGCGGCGGTACATGCAGTGGCTCATGTGTAGACTTAGGATATTTGTTAAAAAAATGGGGTGGTGAAAGAAATTCATGTGTTGGTTTATTTACTATACCAACTCCTGATTCAATATCACAACGACATAAGAAAAATTCTTTTGTAGCACTTCAGGAGATAAATCATTTCATGCACCCAGATAATATTTGGATGCAAAAATTACCTGATGAAAACAATATTTATAAAGGCAACGGCAGACCATACAACATTACTTATATAGTACAGCCATCTGGTAGTGGAACAAATTATATTGAAAGTGCTAACCGTACTATCGCAGATTATCTCGCTGCTGCTACAGGACCTGCCGGTTTTGATGTTGCTGGTGCTAATGTAGATGGCGTAAATATACTTGAGACAAGTAAAATAATTGGTTATTTAAAACCTTCATTTAGTGCAATGGGAATTGCAGCACTTGAATATCCTGCAGAACATATTCAACGTGCAGCAACTGATTTATTAATATCTGGTGCATTAAAAAAATGGTTGAGTAACGATATTACCGGTAGTGAGTTTAAAAATGCAAGGCGTCTTATTGGTGAGTCTGACACAGAAGCATTTGCAAAAGATTTAAGTCCTGATATTGAAGATCAATATTTCTTATATTTGCATGATCGATTAAAAAACTTTAATCGATCAAATAAAGACAGTACTGATAGTGTGATAACATTATTAAATGATATTGAAACAAAGTTACGCGCAACAGCAAATAGTGACTTACCTTCATTAGTAATTCAAATGAAGAAACAGAAAGAAGAAATGTTAAATGGGATTCAAAATAGGATCGATGATTGTATAGATCAATATTTATTAAATATCGATGGTGGACCCAAGTTCTTAACATCATTATTTAATCACTTTCTCAGTGATGTTACTACATGGGAAACAACTCTACAGATACTAATTGAGGAACAAAATGATGATTTGAGTGTTTGTCGTGACAACTTAAATACACGTTTGTATCAGTTAAAAGAAGAAATAGGTAAATTTATTTTATTTAGAAGACGTAGCAAGATAGAAAGACAGTGGAACACTGTACCTTCATTAGTCGACCAATATTTACAAATTCTAATTCAGATGATAAGGCTACAGACTATATTTAATGGCGGAATGTTAAGTGACGTTATAGAACAATACAAGCGCTCCACATTAAAAGCGATTGAAAGATTAAATAACATGACAGATTCTTTTTATCAATTAGCTGAAAAACATGAAAAAGAGTGGAGTAGTCGTTCATCTCATACTCCAGCGATAAATGGAAAAGTTTATTATCAGGCAAGAACACAAAATGAGCACGGTACTTGTTTTAAAGTGTATGAAGACATGTTAACGGATTATAAATATAGAGATATGCCAAACACAGGATGGTCATTTGATAAAAAAGAAAAAGAAGCATTTGATACTGTAGTAAAATCTCTAAACAAACTGATGACTGACATAAAAAGTAATAATAGTAATTTTGACAGACAGCCAGCAATAAGGCAATCTATAGAAATGATTTCATCAGATATTAGATCTGACATTCAAACTGTTGCTAAACATTTTTTTGATACATTGTATGATCGTGAGCATATAATTCGTTTGGCTTCACCAAATGATATCAATCAGATGACGAGTTTAAGTATGCCATATTTAAAGGTATCATCAACACTACTTCCAGCACACATGGCAGGTCAGGGAACAATAACTCCCGTTGATATCAGGTTATCATTCGTTGGTAGTACAGACGGAAACAGAAACGCATGGTCAACTGTCAGCAGACAGGAGATAGATGACACAAAATTAAAGATTTCCAATAATTTAAACTTATACAAACCTGTTTTTGATAACCAAGATCCTTACAGAATGATGTGTGTACAATTAAAACATGGCTTAAGTATTGGTCATATGATGAACGTAGTTAATGTAAATGCTAATGACACCGGTACTTTAGAATCAGCTATAAAATGTGATGATTTTAATTATTGGAACACAAGAAATGACATTACCTGGGTTAATCCACTTGTCTCACCGGTATTAGTCGATAAAACGGAAGAAGACTGGCTGATATTTTTGTTATTGGGACGCAGGAATGAAGGTGCCTTTTCTTTCTTACCTGATAACAACGATGATTATTATATTTATTATAATGATTCTGTCAGAGTAAAAATAGAAAACTTAAACGGTCAACTGAATAGTGAAATGAGTCTGCCAAGGTTATACTATAAAGCCATTGCTAGTATGTTGGCTGATAATAACAATTATCATTTATTACATAATAATTGTTTGATGAGGAACGACCAGTTTATCACAAAAAATGGTTCCAAAAAGACAGTAGAAGCATTGTTCTCTGCATTGGATAAATTAGGTATTTATAATATTGATGATTTACCAAGGGTGAAAGCTGAAAATATTGTGATTCGATATTGTTATCGTAACTCTGAACTTGAGCAAGCATTTTTTAACATGAAATTCCCTGTAGGAATGCCCGTTGACTCTACAATGTTTAGCCATATATATAGAATCCAAGGAAGACCAAAAACAACTAATCCTGTAGAAATTTATGATCAATCTGGTTATTATTGTAAAAATGATCATTTTATAGATACTGAACTTCAACCTTTAGTAAATTCCCATTTTAAATGTAATTTATGTAATGGTGACAGGATTTGGCCATGATAAGCCTGATTATAACACGGGTAAAATTATTATTGACATCAATATTCTTAATCGCATCAGTGATATTAAGTTGTATTGTTGTTAAATCTGGTAATGTTAATATTTTGTCTGCAATCGGGATACCAGTTTGGGCCGCAGGATTTGCTTTATTACTGTATTTTTGGGGATTAATTATTGCTCTTAAAGCCATAAATAGTTATGCTAATGAAGAAAAATATATAAATAAAAATGAATGTTTTGAAATATTATTGGAATTAGCAGAAAATGAAATAAGTATCGCAAAAAATGAAACTTCAGCAAAATCAGTAAGTAAGACTGTTAATGAAGCTTTTGGTGAAAACAAACAAGATATGATGCTATTGGCGGGAAGAATAGAAGGTGTTATTCAAACTTTCCGCCGAGGAGCACCTATGTTGCTTATGGATTTTGCTGAGGTTGAAGATAGGCATTTTCCACGTTCAGAGCGTAAATTACGTGCCTTAATGGACATTGTATTAAATATTGGTATAGCCGGAACATTTTTATCTCTAATATTTACTTTTACCGGAAAAGCGACTTCATTTGAAAGTTCTGTAATCTTATTATCTCATATAGGTCCAGGACTAATTAGTGGATTAGCAGGAATTTTTGCTAATGTTGCATTACGTATTTGCCATACAATATTATTAAATGCTCAAGACAGGCTGGCAGAACAGGTTGACAATGTTATTGATGAATGTTTTCTATCTAATATTCCACGAAAATATATAAGTCCTGTTGACCGTTTAACAGATGTGTTCTCAAATAAGTTCGGAGAAATGCTAAATACACTGGCTGATATTTTAACTAAGCAACTTACTACTGTAATGAATAAAATAAATGAACAGTTTGTTGTAATGACGGAACACACTGGAATGATAGCGGAATCAAGTAGTGAATGGGGAAAAATAGCAGAAAAACTTGAACAAGGTTTTATTAATTTCATGCGTGAGCAGGAACATACATTTCAACAATGGCGTTCCAGCTCAGATGAAATCAGGAAGGCTTGTGACGATTCAATTACTTCACTGAATAAAACTGCAACAAATTTGTTAAATAATCAGGAAGCAGAATCAAACTTAATGATAAAACAACTAACAGAAACCCACGTAGAATGGGTAAAACAATTACTAATTAATGAAAAAGAAACCCGAAAGGATTGGATAAGAACTCAAGAAGAAACAACACTAAACTTAGTTGCATCTGCCACAGAATTATTTAGCACAGAAGCTATTTCACACTTTCAACTTGTTAATGCAGATTTTAATCGCCTATTAGCAGGAACAAGTGAAACATTCAAGGATGCCGTTCACAATACCTTAGTTGACGCAACTAAGGAACTAACTGATCAGATTAATCAATTACGAATTGACACTGGAATATTAGCACAATCTTTAAATAATATGAAAGGTTATACAAACTCATTATACGACGCAGGCAATACCTGGAAAAAACAGTCAGAAGAACAATATACTAATATGGTTAATTATATGGATGAATATGCAAGTAGATTATCTGCTATAATTACGGAAACAAATCAACAATTAGCATTAGTACAAGGAAATAATATCATAGAATATTCCAATATTATTGAAAAAATTAACAATGATGTAGTGAGTGCAGTATCAGATTCTATCGAGACACTATCAAATCATGAACGAAATAGCCTGAAGACATATAAACAACTCATTACAACGATAGAGTCTGTATATACTAAATCATCAGAAAGTATAAACATGATATTAAAATCGCATAATGATACAGCTACTGTAGTACAAGACAATGTGGCATTATTAAAAAATGTAAATAAATCAATAAAGAAAACATCAGATGATATCTTAACTGTTTCAGGTGACATTTCAATCAATGTTACTGCTACTGCAGGTGCACTTACCAGAATTAACAACACTACTGGGAAATTATTAAATAATGAGAGTGAAATCTTAGAAAAAATAATTTTAATATCTTCAAACTTAGAACAAATTAATAATGATTTCTTATTATTAAAAAATCATAGTAACAATGTGAATGATATTAATAATTAACAATATGTAGTCATTTCAGTAAATATTTAACAATTGAGGTATTATAAATGACAAGACGTAATAACAGTAATAGCGAGTTAAGCCATCATCCTTTTCGTGGTATGTTTGATTTAATGTTAGTTTTAGTTTTCTTTTTTGCTATCGCTGTTTTGATAAGTATGAGAAGTAAAAATGATGCCCCAATAGATGCTGGACCTATAAGAGATGAGATGTTTATACTTCATACGATGAAACGAAAAATAGAACTCGGTCCAGGTGAAAAACCACTAAACTCATTAAATGAATTAGACAATGATGATTCATGTAAAATGTTAGCAAATAATAAACAAACCATTAATCAATCAGATGTTATTTTATTAGAAAAACATCGTGATGAAATGTGGAAGCAATACGGTGGTGAATTAAAGAAAAGAGTTTTAGATGATAAATTAGAGCGAACAATTTCACAAGATTTACTAACTTTCGAACCGGCAAAAGCAACTCCGGAAAGTACAAAAAATTTAGATATAATTCAACAAGAAGCACTAACTCAATATCATTTAGGATATCGACGAATCAGGATAGAAGGCCATACAGACAATATTCCAATTAATACCGCCCAATTTCCATCAAATTGGGAATTATCTGCAGCAAGAGCAATCTGGTTAGGAAATAAAATGGAGTTATATTTTAAAGAGAATGGTATCCCTATAGGGAATGACGGTGTGATAATTGAAGCTATTGGATACGGCGAACGTATGCCAGCAAAAAATGGCAATAATAATAGTTCAGATGGAAGAAGAAATAATAGGCGTATCGAGATTAAATATGAGCGGTAAATATAATTATTTATTCAATTTTCTTATTTTTAATTCCACTTTTTATCAGGAAGTATAAATAATACACCACTGAAGAATATATAAAGCTATGAATGAACAATGAGATATAATGAAAAGATATATGGGTGTTGTTTGGAAAGATACGCGTTATATTAAAATAAACGTTCAATAGTGTGATATAACCCAATACTGGTACAATTTTTGCTATTAATGAAGTTTCAGATACATTGTGGGTCATTAAACCTATCAAAGCACAAGAAATAAAAAACATGATTACAGACAAAACAACCGATATGATTAAAATATTCTTCAGGTGTTTATTCATTGATAGAAACAACTCCACTATTTAATAAAATTATATTCATCCGGATATTTATAAAAATGTATCAGATTACCGGATAGGTTAATTATACACCTCACCCAAATAATTGGGGAGATTTTTCAGTTTTTAGAGTAATTTGTAACCACAAGCGCCAGCCTCACTGTTATACAAATTTATGGAATAGTTATCTAACCTTGACTCCGTTAGGAGTCTCACGTCTATAGAAATCATTCCATTCAAAGATGACCGACCCCGTCAGGGTGTCGAACATACGATATATCACCAGCTTTTATTGTTCGACACCCTGACGGGGTCGGTATCTTTCGAGAAACACAGCTATAGACGTTGAACCCCTATCGGGGTAGGCATGTTAATAATTTATAATGACAATTTAAATTATGTTGAGAAATATTTTATTTAGATCATAAAATGTGTATAACAATGAGGGCGTTGCCGTGGGCTATAGAATTAATAGGTAAAGGAATAATTGAAAAGACTAGCAGAATACTATGCAATTGCCATCCTAAATACCTTATATTTTGTTTTTAAAATTTTCACAACCACTCTCTTTAAAAGGATAAATAAATCTTTAATTGAAATTATAGGTAGCAAAGATAGGGTTTATGATTATTAGTACTGAAATATTATCTGACAGAACGAAGCGGTTGCGTGATTGGGCTATGACTGATGGGCAGCATTTTGGGTATCAGGATAGTCTGCGGCGTGAGGTTATGCAATTGCGGGTGATAACTAATGTTTATTCGGCATTATCCTATGCCGAACGATGCGCCTTGGGTTTTGCTGATTTATTGCAGAATATTCCGGTGCATATTGGCGATGATGATTTGATTGCCGGACATTTCAGTGCTTTTTCGCCAGATAATGAAAAATCTTTACGTGACCAGCATTCAAACCTTAGAAATAATCTTAATTTGCCGGCATTTGATTACCCATCCGCATTAAAATCTTCACTTGATGAATTGAAAATTGCTTTTACAAAACCGGGATGGTTGGGTGGTGTCGGACGCGGTCACAGTAATGTTAATTATAGTCGGGTATTAACCGAAGGATTAATAGCTTTATTATCTGAAACGGATGATAATGCGAATATTCTTTCCAATACGGAAAACGCCGCGTATTGCCGGGCTATGAGTATAACATTGCGCGGAGTAATTAATTTCGCGACCCGTCATGCGGAAATGGCGGAAGAATTAGCAAAAAACACGACGGCAACCCGTTCTGCTGAATTAACACGGATTGCTGCCGCCTGCAGAAGAGTACCTTTTTATCCGGCTACAACATTATTTGAAGCATTGCAATCTTTCTGGCTTACCTATCTGGCATTGGGGATGAGCGAATCACCCAGCGCAAACTCATTGGGCAACCTTGACCGATACATATTTCCATTTTATATTAACGACATTACAAATGGCATTCTTACACCGGAAACAGCAGATGAATTACTGGCACAGTTTTTAATAAAATGCGGTTCCTATGCTGAAGGGCAAACTATTACACTGGGTGGATTAAACGAAAATGGCAGTGACGCTACCAATGCTGTTACCTTAAAAATATTACAACTGATTAGTGAAATTGGTCTGCCCGAACCTATTATTGCCTTGCGAATACATGATAATACCCCGGAAGATGTGTGGAATGCGGCGATAGCATTAACAAACGCGGGATTTGGCCAACCGAGTTATTATTACGAACCACAATGCCGTGCCATGTTAGAATCCAGAGATATTCCTTTATGCGACCAGCAGGCAATGGCGATAAATTCCTGCATGGGCGTGGTCGTTGCCGGTGCGGAAGTCAGCGACATGTGGGGTGGAATATTAAATTTACCATTATGTCTGGAAATGGCGATATCCCATGGGGTTACGGCAAATGGAACCGTATTACCGGGTTTTGCCGCGCTTTGCCCGGATAATTACCATTCAATAGAAGATATTTTTCTGGCGTTTCAGCGTATACAAAACCATTTTGTCGCAATATTGGCAGATAAATACCGACATGAATGCGATTACCATGTTAAATGGTACCCCAACCCATTTCTATCAGCATTATTGGATGATTGCAGGACACGTGGATTAGACCGGTTGGGCGGCGGACCACGGTACCATTCGGTAATTATTGAGGGAATAGGATGGGCAAATGTCAGCGATTCATTAGTGGCTATTGATGAAGTTGTATTTAAACGTAAAGAGATTAATTTGTCTGACCTGTTACATCACGCCCAGAATGATTATCGCAACGCGACAGAACTACTAACATCTTTGCGGGCATGCGCAAAATATGGCCAAACCGATAAAGTTGCGGATGATTGGGCCGTTAAAATAGTAAATAGTTTTTCGGAAGCAGTAAGAAATAACCGTAAAACTGGTGAATATCGCGAATATTTACCATCTTTACATACACTTAACCAGCATATCAGTGCCGGTGCCGCATCCCCGGTGAGTTTTGATGGTCGCAGATATGGCGCGCCGTTAAACAAACAACTTGGTCCCAGCAGTTGGACAAACCCGACATCACCGACAGATGTGTTAACCAGTGCCGCCAGGATTCCGGTTGCCACGTTACCGGGTGGGCAGGCGCTTGACATTTCTATACCGACAAATTTATTAGCCACATTAAAAGGACGCCAACAATTTAGCGCGTTAGTAAAAACCTATTTTTCAATGGGCGGTGCCGATTTGCAGATAAACACCACCAACCCCGAAATTCTCCGCGCAGCACAAAGGAATCCACATGAGCACCGCGATATAATTGTAAGAATAGCGGGCTACAGCGAATTCTTCATAAAATTAGATAAAACCCAACAAAACGACATTATAGAACGGGTGGGTGTTGGTTTATAATTATCTGAATAAAAGAAAAAAGTCCACCCCGGCAGCAAAGAGATGGACTTTTTTTTATTCAGGTAATATCTTAATCTTTTATAAAATTTTTATTTTTTATTCATTTGGTTACAGTCACGCACACAACGGACAAAGTTGTATATACGTATAACATCTCCCTGAGGACCTCGACCAAGTGGATACATCGCAGGATCACCACTTTTCGGGTCGCTTCGTTGCGCACCGGCACCATGGACATCAACCATCTGGTTAGCAAACAACGGTGGAAATCGCATCCAACCGGTTGCGCGACCGAAAGCAATATATATGGCAGCAGTGCCCCTGATATCAGCAGGACCATCTAAATGAGTTGTACTGCTCCAAAAGAAAGGATATTCTCCGTCATCCAATTTAGTAACCTGAAATACAGGCGATATCGCCGCCGAGTCTGTAATAGCGGGCGCGCGGGTGTAATCAACAATACTTTGTAGTTCCTTCGCGTCAGGCAGTCGCCAATCAGAATAACCTGATAATTTCTCAGCATTCTTTTTCTGCACCCACTCCAACGCAGTCATCCAATTCATACCTTTACCACTATCATTTTTTTGCCACATTAATCCGGTAGCATTATCAGTTATAGTGCCATCACCGTTATCACAAAAAGCATTTTTTCCATACCCGGCATTACCACGAACATACCGTATATAAAGGCAGGCATCAGTACCGTTAGGGTAAACCTTGGGATAACCTTTTATACGACCATCAGCAAAATTTACACCAAACACAGTTGGTGTGCCATTCATTGTCTTACTGATATATTGGGTAGAAGACCAATCCTGACAATCAATAATACGTACCCCACGGGAAACATCTCCATATTTAAAATCGAAATATTTTGTGTAAATATATGGTGTGGAGTTATCAACCGTTATACCACACCCACCATTAAAGTATATCAGCGAATATAATTCCTTAATGGTAGGCATTCGCCAGTCGTTGTATTTACCTATACGGCATCTGGTTGCCCCCGCGACGGCATCATTCCATGACATCTTTTGCCCGCGATCTTTTACCCACATTAATCCGGTTGTAACATCACTTATGGTACCATCACCATTATCACGATAATTAAATGCCATACCGGAATGTTGCGCGTCCTGCCCATAAAACGGATCACCAGGTTTTGGCGTAATAATTACACCACGATCATCATAACATTTAGACTGTCCGGTACTCACAATGGTGTAACTTTTCGATGCTGCCAATGCTGATGTAAGGATACCGAATACAAAGATAACCAACAGAATAGTACGATAATTCTTTGAAACACATAAACTTTTCATTTTTTAAATCTCCCCAAAAACAAGGATAACCCAGAACTTTTATTTTCAGATGCATTAAAAGTTCTATATATATTAATTTACCACTTAAATATCACGAAAACATCACCATTTTAATTTATTTTTATTAAAGTGGTGATGTATAAGAGTAATGGTTAGCGCATGTGAGCAAATGTAACAACTGACAGTGTCTTAGATGGGTGATTTTTGTCAGTCGGTTGAAATCGTATGAAGTCGTACGAAATCGGCAGAAATCGATTTTAACATGTAAGACCCCTTTGTGATCTTTTAAAAATCCTGACTTTTTATACGAATTTGCTTGCTAACGTCCTAAAACCTAACCCAAATAAATTGGACAAGTTTTCAGTTGTCAGTTTTCAGTTGTCAGATG
>CAZNLA010000034.1:0-20639 GCA_964573385.1 uncultured bacterium | reverse complement strand
AAGGTATCCGTACCAAACCAGGTTGGGTCAGGAATGTATTGGACGGTATTGCCATAATTAGTGACAGAAGTCGCGCCATGCGCAGGTGTGCTGACAACAGACACAATAAGCATATCATAGTCAGCATCGTTATCATTCATCAGCACATCAATATACGCAGTCTGACCTTGCTGAATACTGGTTGAATCGTCAACAGCAACGGGATCAACATTAGCCTTTGCAGACATACTACAGCACAAAAGAAGAAGGATGGCAAAGATTGCCATTACAGACGCGCGAAAACCTTTGCATGCCATGAAATCCATAGCGTTAATAACTGAATAAAACATAACTTTCTCCTGTAATTAATAATTTTTTCTTTTCGTATTACCGGTATAAAACAACTTTTATGCCATTATTCCAGCATAAAAAAAGCTAATTTTAATACCCTTTTACTTTTTAGTATCAAATAAAGCCCAGAAAGTTCCCTTTTTTGAAGAATTTTAAAAGTTTTTTAAATTATTTTTAAGAATATACAGTTAAATTTTATAATATTGTTTTTTGTTGCAGGTTGATTTATGGTTTTTTGATATTATGATACTTGCACATGTAAATTTAAAAGGATTGAAATAATGTGTATATCGTTTCAATATTTTAGTTATATGAGGATTTATTTACTAAATTTATGATAAGAAAAAAGGTTATACGATAAACTTTAAAGAGATTAAATAAAGTTAAAACTGACAATTTTAATTGGGTCTTAATATATTTTTTTACATTTTGTTACTGCTTACGCTAAAATTCCAGGGAGTTTAGGCTGTTAGCAACTAAATCCATAAAAAAAGTCAGGATTTTTATAAAGGTCACTTCAACAGGCTCAGTGACAGGTTACTAAGGCTTGTTGAAGTGACCTTAATTTAAAGTCCTGGTATTATTCTCTTTTTATTATCCTTCCATCAATCTGTCAACCACCAACTGGCGGAATTCCGGTGACAGGCTGGCAAAAAACGCGGTGAATCCGGTTACTCTTACTACCAAATCCGGATACAATGACGGGTCTTTATGGGCGGCGAGAATTTTTCCTTTATTAATGACATTAATATTAAACAATGTGCCACCTAAATCCATATGGGTTTTAATAAGTGTTGCCACATTGCGCAGTCCGTTATCCCCGCGTGATACTCCCGGGTCAATCTCCATCTGCACTGGTGCGGTGTTGCCATACCCCGGTTGAATAGCAGCAATGGCGCGCACCATGGCGGTAGGTGCGCCATCTTTACGAAACGCCGGGTCCGGGTTGGCGCCATGAGAAATTGGCAAACCGGCGTGGCGGCCATTGGGTGTTGCGGACAGTTGTTTGCCCATGGGAATAGTATTTGACCACGAAAACCAGCCGGGAATCATATTACGTCCGGCGGGTGTCGGATTTTCTTTAACTAAACTGGTAAAGGTTTCTGATATGCGCAATGCCCATTTATCACCCAAAGAATTACCGTGTCCGTATTTTTCGCTGTTGCTCAGCATCAACCTTACCCGTTCGCCGGGAATTCCCGCGTAATCACTACGCAGATGTTCGGCAACTTCTGACCAGGTTAATACCTTTTCTTTCTCAATTCTCTGTTCCAGTGCGGCAAATGAATCTGCCACCACTGCCAATGCCGACCCGTCTACGCACAAATTATAAAACTCGACACCACCGTCAGTTGCGTCACGTCCGTTTTCCAGGGTACCATGACACAATAAATCCAGCATTAATTCAGGATTAACATCTTTCTGGTGTGCCAGATGAAAATCTATTCCGCTGGCGGTACATAATACCGCACGTCTCAGATGGTTTCCAAAACCATCCCATAAATTCTCTACAGATTTTTCAGTGGATGGGTTATCAAGCATCTCCCACAAAGCGCAATTAAATACCATCCCGGTATTTATCTTTACTACATCATTAAGGGTATATTCGCGCCCGGGTATGGCCATCCAATGGCATCCCACGGCGATTCGCTGGCGGGCAAGTTCCACCGAATAACCATTACGCATAAATCCTTCTGTCAAACCCTTATCACCGCTGAAACGTGGCCATGCCTGCCGGTCCTCCACCAGGTATTTAACACCGGCCTGGAAAAACTCTTCATCCATACCATCATGAACGCGTATGGTAAGATTGCACGGAATACTTATCAGGTGCGCGGCATCCAGTATCAGATATGATATATGGCTTGTCATATCTTTACCATCAACACCCAGGCCGGAAAGTTGGTAATATTGCGGGTCGTTAAGTAACAGACACGCTAAATAATAGGTGGCAATATCATCATCTATTATGCCTTCGGCTAAATCTTTTTCATAATATGGCCGCAACAATTCATCCAATTGTCCACCGGCACCGTCACCATTAAACATGCGTGATGTCATGTTAAACCATGCTATCCATTGGCATGCCTCGCGCATTGTACGTGCCGGGTTATCCACCAACCAACTGTTTACTTCTGCCATTTCACGCAGATTGTCACGCAGTTCCGGTGTTTTTTCCTGCATCTCCATTTTGTTTATAGTTGTAACTGTGCGACGGATTAACCCCTGTATGCCAACAACAATATCTTCTTCTGCCTGGTAAAAATCTGCGCATTCCGGCCCGTGTAACGCGCGAAATGTGCGTATTTTCTGTAATAATCCACCCCAGCCAAGTTCCAGTCCCATCTTTAAATCCGGGGCAAAATGCTGTGGACCGCCAATGCCATGGACTATACCATACCGGTCTTGTTCTTCATGTAAAAAACTATAATCAAACTCTGGTTTCCATCCGCCTTTTTGCATCCATGACAGGTAAAACATATATCGGCCTGCCAGTGCGTCGTTCGGGTCAACATAAGTTGGGTGAATATCAAGCAACGCCCGGTAATTATCTCCCCAACCTTTAAAACCATAAAAACCGCCATTCGGATGGTTTGCAGTAGCTTCCCAATGAAAATCCAATGGTGGGGCAACCAACCCATGGTCATCAGCATTCATATATCCATTGCGTCGTCTTTTTTCAATAGTCTGTTCTAATTTTCGCTCCCGTAGTTGCGAAATTCGTTCTTTGTAATTAATTGCTGTATTTGTTAACAAAATTTAAGGTTCCTTATTTTTCTGTACGGAATGCCGTCCCCGGCATTCCTCTTTGAGATAGAAACTCTCTATTTCTCGGAATGCCGGGGACGGCATTCCCTACAATTCAGACAGGTTTTGCATTTGCCTCTTATTATGTGATTTTTTTCTTGTAAGCCCCACCCCAAGCCCTCCCCGTAGGAGAGGGGCTATCTTACTTTTGAAAAATCAATTTACTGGTACTGGTACTGGTTTACCTGCTATACGTACAGGAATATTGCGTTGTTGCGCGACATTTGCAAGTGAAATCATTAACTCATCTGATGGTGGTATCAATGTTTTTACATCTTTACCCAATGTCTTATTTTTACCTGTTCCCAGGGGGTGATATGGCAATAATTCATAATACTGCAAATTCGGCATATCACTTATATAATCGGCGATAGCGCCAATATCACCCGCATTGTCATTAACCCCGGGTATAATAGGGGTGCGAACGATAACCGGTATTTTTTCGTTTGCTAATCGGCATAAATTATCAAGTATCTGCCGGTTGCTTGCGCCGGTTGCTTCTTTATGTCGAATCGGGTCAATTAATTTTACATCCATCATCAGCACATCCAATAACGGCAATACGGCCGCTATCCTTTCCCATGGCCATGAGAGATTAGTTTCTATGGCGGTATGTATTCCTGACTGACGACACTTTTGCAGAATTTCTATAGTAAAATCGTTTTGCAACAACGGTTCACCACCGGATAATGTTACACCACCGCCGGAACGGTCGTAAAAATCTTTATCCTGGATAACCTCTGCAATAACCTCGTCAACAGACATAGAACGGCCAATTAACAAACGGGCATGCGCGTAACATGCCACCGCGCACGCACCACAGGCCCGGCATCGTTCCCGTGAATAGATAGGGTTACCATCCACCTGGGATAACGCGGCATATGGGCAATACGGCAGGCAGGCAAGACAACTTATACAGGCCTCTGAATTCACCTGAAGTTCCTGCAGTGGTGATATAGTTTCAGGGTTGTGGCACCAAAAACAACGCATCTGACAACCTTTCAGAAAGACGGTGGTACGAATACCATCTCCATCATGTATAGAAAAACGCTGTATGTCAGTGACAATTCCCTGCAACATTGTCCTATCCCCCTGAAAACCAGATAACTTCTGTATAAATGGTATTACTAAACCTTCGTAGGGTCAATAGGAAAAACGATAAATTACATTTATTTTATAAATTGAATAGAATTAACAGTGTTCATCATTCCAAAATTCAGTGTTACAAACAACATTCAGATTTTATTTCAAAAGTGGTACAATTCAATTGGCATTTTTAGTACCTTAACTCATAATAATGTTGATAAAAAACAAGTATTTTGTAAATTAATGTAATGACCAGATATTCACCGCGAAGGAACTCAAGGAACGCAAAAGAAGATAATAGTAAAAGTTCCTTTGTGTTCTATGCGTTCTCTCGCGGTGAATAGTAAATATTGGGTTGTGGGTGAGTCCCACGTTAGATTTCTATCAGGAGAAAAAAATGATTAAGATGTTAACCATCGGCAACTCATTTGCTGACAACATTTCCGCGTATCTGCCACAAATAATGCTGGGAGCAGACGACGAGATATTAATAACCCGCGCTAATATTGGCGGTTGTCCACTGGATAAACACTGGCGATTGGCAATGATTAATGAAGATGACCCCACAAACCCGGAAGGTATGCCATATTATAACCCCAAAACAGAAAAACAGAATATGGGTTTGAAAGAGGCATTGTTAATGGATAAATGGGATTATATTACTATTCAGCAATTTAGTTGGATAAGTAATGATGTAACAACTTACCAGCCATACGCGAAATATCTTTTTGACTACGCAAAGAAACATGCCCCCGGCGCAGAGGTAATAATGCATGAAACCTGGGCATATCGCAAAGACGACCCCCGTTTTGATGGCGTTAATGATTCTATGGATATAATGTATAAAGATTTATCTGCGGCATATCGCGCCATTGCTGATGAATTAAATATACGCATGGTTCCTGTTGGCGACGCGTTTCAAATAGCATCCTATGATCCGGATTTTATTTACACCCCGGATGCTGGTTATGACATTGATAATCTGGTATATCCAAACTTGCCCGACCAGACAAACTCATTACATGCCGGTTATTATTGGGGTAAAAACGATGAAACCGGTGAAGATGATTTTAGAATAGATGGGCATCACGCAAATCGAACCGGTGAATATCTGGGTGGTCTGGTTTTTTGCGGATTCCTCACCTGCAAAACTCCCATAGGCAACAAATTTAAACCGGATTGGCTGACTGATAGTGATATATTGGTGCTGCAAAAAGCTGCGGATAAAGCTTTAACAACTGAAGTTAACAGGAAATTATAATGATTAAAAATCAGTGGTATGGAATATTAGAATCGAAAGAGATACCATTTAACAAACCCATTGGTGTTGCCAGACTCGGTGCAAAACTTGTTTTATGGCGAAATAGCAACGGGACAGTGAATTGTATCTTTGACAAATGTTGTCATCGTGGTGCCTCCTTAAGCATTGGCACTGTCGAAGATGACGAACTGGTATGCCCATTCCATGGTTTTAAGTATGACGCATCCGGCAAGGTAACGGTGATTCCAGCGAATGGAAAGAATACCCCGGTACCGGCAAGATTTTGCGTAAATTCATATAAAGTAGTGGATAAATATGGCTTTATCTGGTTGTGGTATGGTGATGATACAGATAATTTGCCGGACATCCCTTATTTCCGCGAATTAAGCGAAGGATACAGTTATGGCGGGTTTGCGGAGACATGGCCAGTGCATTATACCCGGGCAATTGAAAATCAACTGGATGTTATACACCTGCCATTTGTCCATGCATCAACTATAGGTAAAGGCAATAAAACATTGGTTAATGGCCCGGTGGTAGAATGGGAAGATAACCGGATGACATTTTATGTTTACAACGTTGTGGACGACGGTGAAACAGAACCGTTAAAACCGGATGAAATTGAAAATTATAAAAAATTATTCCACCTGCAATTACAACTCCCCAATATCTGGCAGAACATAATAAGCGATGATATAAGAATAACTGCCATATTCGCGCCAATTGATGATGAACATACCCATATTTACATAAGATTTTATCAGAAATTTATGAAAACACCGGTGCTAAGCCATTTAATCAACTGGCTTAGTAACATCTATAATAAAAAAATATTACATCAGGACCGACGGGTAGTAATAACACAATTACCCAGCAGAAGTGAATTAAAGATGGACGAAAAACTTATACAGGGTGACGCCCCAATCATCGAATACCGGCGAAGACATGCATCTCTGAAGGGTGAATAGTATTGGTTGGGGGATGGAAAAATATAAAATAAATGCAGTGTGATTGCCAGGTATTTTAAGTGAAATGTGTAATAACCGGTTTCCGGGTCAGTATTAATCTATTAGTAGCCCATTATTATAGACGTTTCATTTCACCATCTAAAGGAATCTATATATCGTAAACTTTCTAATAAATCCGCAGTCATTTTGAATTTAGTTATTATGCCTTTTACCTTTCCTTTTGCATATCTATTTAATGGCGTGTTAAAATCAGGATTTACATTATAAATATCTGTTCCATCCATATTTGCAATACAAATACAACCGATATTTGTTTGGTCAATCTTATATGCAGAAAATGCTAATTTGTTCTGGTCTGGTGATATGCTCCAATCTATAGTTTTATAATCAATTACAAGTTGATATTTCTTAAGTTTATCTGGACTCATGATATCAAAATCAGCTTCAATTTTATCTGCCAAATTTATTTTTACAATTTTATTTTCAAAGGCAATAATTACCGATTTCTTATCTGGTGACGCATGCATTCTATAAGGTTCACTGGAAAATTCTTTTACAACTTCTATTTCTTCAACATTTACATCTCTAGCATCTTTTACTTCAATAATTTTCAACCGTTTCAATACCCATTTATCTTCATCTTTATTTATTTTTATAGTAGCTACTACTTCATTGCCTGATAGATATTCCATTTGCTCTACCCCAGCTAACTTTACTATAGGTTTTAATCCTGTATTTGGATCACTCATATCTTTATAATATGCTATTTTCCCCAAAACAGTAGCATGATTTACAACTAAAAAACTATTATTATCATCACGCCAACTAGCACGATCTCTAAATTTAAATCTGCTCACTACATTATATATTTTATACTTAACCATATCTGTTAAAATCTGGTTATTGGATAACTGGTTATTTGATAACTGGTATGGTACATTTATGGAAATTTGATATGTTAACCATTGACCATCGGGAGATGGTGACAATAATTCATAACCATTTCGTAAGATTGTAGTATCGGCTAAAGGTCGAAAAACAGAATAATTTTTATCAGCGATTCTATAATTTACCAGTGATACCGGTCTTTGTGTTATCCATGTTGGCAATCCTTGCCAGGCAATCGAAGAACTCCACCATAATTCTGTACCATCATTATTCCAAACAGGATGATTTGCTATAATTGGTGTCTGATTCCTCATTTGAAAATTTACTAATTTATCTCTATACATTATCCCAACTTTTTTATCCATTTCATTATAATTTAATATTAAACGTTCTTTATTACCTTCATTATCTACATCAATAGTAATATCCCAAAAATAATTAATCAAAGAATACCTTGGAACCACAGTAGTAATATCAACATTATAACTTACCCTTCGCGTAGCAGTTGCACTAACAAAACCTGCCTGTTCTTTCGGTGTCAAAAAGTTCTTTGCAATTTTAATAATATTATCTGCTCCTGGTGATTTTTCTGGTATAAATTCTATATCGGTATGATTTGAATATAATGAAACAAATCCTAGATAATTAACAGAAACAAAGGTGTTTGATAATTCAATATCTTCTACAATATTTTTGTAATCATAGTCATATACTCCATAAGTACTTAAACCAGTTGGTCTTACAATTTTACAATTTTCAGTATTTTTCCCTATCTCTTTAAGAAATTGATTTGCAATTTTATATGCTGCTTCTTCATTGACAATTTCTCGTGCATATTAAACATATGGTGAATTAAAACTAAAACCTTCTATTTTATCACCTTTTTTACTCACATCTAAACTACCTGAAAAATATGAACCTTTCGAGACATTAAATTCATAACGATTTGCCTTTGAATTAATATTTTTAGGAAATATCAAATCAGCATCAAAAGCATCTCGCGGCAAAAATCCGCTTTTTTTCAGACTTCCCCATTCATTCATGAATGAAAAACTCACAGAATCTGTAGCTTTTGGTTCATCAGCTATAATAATTGATGGTAATAAAAACAATGTGAATACTGTAACAAAGATGATAATATAATTATTAATTCGGTATGGTTTGTTTTTCATTTAATAATTTCCTTAACATTTTCAGGATTGCTATTATTTTTTATTGCATTTTCTATCATCTTGATAATTTTAATTTTTTCCTGTTTTTTTACATTAAATTTCATGTAAAATTTTGCTATATCCAATGCAGTCATACCGTTGGAATTTTTATATAATATATTTACATTGTAATTTAATAATTGACTTACGGCTTCATCATTACTGGCAGTAATAGCACTCATTAATACGGATAATTTTATATTATTAATATTATTAATATCTGCACCAGATATTAATAAATATTCAAAAATTAATTTGTTATGTTTTTTATAAACAATATCATATTTAGGAAAACCTGTGAATTTCTCTAAAAAACTATTATATTGTTGCAAACAATTATCTCCATCTAAATCTTTAGTATTGATATTAGCACCTTTATCAATTATAAACTTAACTATATTATAATCATTTGTTGACAATGCAATAAATAAAGGAGTATTTCCGTTATTATAAAAATTTACAGTATCTGGTTTAACTAAACAATCTAACATGTCATAATTCTTACGTTTTATCGCGTATAGTAAAGGAGTCATATTATCATTATCAGAAACATTAATTTTAGCACCCTTGCTAATTAATAATTTCAAGATTTTTATTTTATCTTTTCTTGCTGCTACATGCAGCAATGTTCTTCCTGTAGATGACATTTGGCATGTAATATATTCGGGATGGGCTTTTAAATAACAATTAATCATAAAATCATTATCATCTATAAAATATTTATTAAATCTTTTATCACTTATAGAATTACCAATAAATATGCAAATTGATAAATATAAAATTAAACCTATAATTGGAATTGTTACAATTATAAATAATCTGCTATATTTTTGTTTCATTTTTATTATTGTATTAATTATAAGCCGCATCAAATCCCCTTTAGAATTGTAAAATCTATACATATCATTTACGCAAAATTTGAATAATTGCTTCATGTTCAAAATATTCTGCCATTTCTAATGGAGTTTTATTGCAATTATCCCGAAGACCTGTATTTACATTTATAGACATCAGATATTCAACCATTTCAATATGATTGAAATACGTTGCGACATGTAATGGGGTAAAGCCATATATATTTCTAAAATCTACAGGTGCTCCTCTTTTATAAATTTCATCTGCAGTGTTATAACTATTTGATAATGCTAATGTATGCATAAGTGTATCACCAGTTTCATCAACAAAGTTTAAATTAGTATAATACTTAAGTAGTAATTTATATACTTCAAAAGGTGACATCGGCAAAGCTAATTGCAATGGAGTTACCTGATGAATATTAGGCTTATAGAGTAAACTTGGTTGATTATTAATTAATTTCTCTAATTCATATAAGTCCATTTCAGACACATCACGACATAAACCTTTTATTCCAATAGATCTTATTCTACTATGTAACTCTGTATCACCTTCTGTTATTACATAAGGAGTATAATCTAATTCACCATAATTAATATTATTTTTTTCTAAGAACGGGAATAGCCCCTGCCATTCACTGTATTTAAAATATGAGTTCTCAAACCAGATATTATCACATTCGATACAGCAATAAAAATATTTTCCAGAAGAAAGTATTTTAACTTTTGTAAAATGCCCGCCACCACCAATAATACATCTAGGACACCACATATTATCCCCTTGTATAATTATCAAATCCTACTACAATTTTCACGTCTGTCAGTCTCTGACATTAAATGCTTACCCGGGTGTTAACTTATACTTTAATTATCACATCTAATTAATCAGGAATATTAAACTCTGCCTGCGTTTCTTTTAATACCGCAAAACGACAGGTGTTGGCAGGATGTATAGTGACCAAAATATTTTTAAATAGATATCTGATATTATTCATTTTTGTCTCATTTTTCTTAATATTAACCCTTATTTTTATATTTTTTTAATAGATAAATTGTCTTTTCTAAACTTAGTATTTTCCCTTCATCTAAGTCATTATTCATAAATTTATATGCCAAATCTAAAGGAGTATTCTTTAGATTATCCCTAATATTTACATCAGCTCCATTTTCAAGTAATAAAGGTATTGATTCTTCAAGTAATCTTACAGCTAAATGTAATGGAGTTTGACCATATATATTTTGTATATTAACTTTACTACCATTTTTAATAAAAAGTTCTACCATAGATAAAGAGTAATTATAAATAGCATCAAAAATTGGAGTCTCACCAGTCTCATCAATAGCATCAATTTTAGCACCATTATCAAGTAGAAATTTTGTAATTTCTATATCACGATATGCTGCATAGTGAAGTGCTGTTTTTTTGTATACATTTGTAACTATCAAATCTTTACTATGTTCAATGATTCTCTTCACCTCATTAAAATCATTTTTATACACAGCTTCAATTAAAGATGGCAGTGAATCAGATTCATCTGATGGATCAATATACTCGAACTTCGAATAATCAAAACCTTTGTTATTAAAATAACTATCTTGTTCTTGCCATTTGAAATTTATTAAGTCTTCGTAATTTTCACATATTCCACCTACTTCACTACAAGTGTAAAGAACAATATCGTTAGTTTTATCGACTAATTTAACTATACTCTCTTGAAGGCAATTTGGACAACGCATGAATATTTCCTTTTTTAAATTATCAAATCTTACTATAATTTTCACGTCTGTTGGTCTCTGATATTAAATGCTGACCCGGTTTTTAACTTGTTCTTTAATTATCACATTTACTCAATCAGGAATATTAAACTCTGCCTGCGTTTCTTTTAATACCGCAAAACGACAGGTGTTGGCAGGATGTATAGTGACCAAAATATTTCTAATTTAGAAATACGATATTAGTCATTTAACCTCATTCTTTATTTAAATATTATTTATCCTTCTATATTTTTTTAGAAGTTCGATATAATCGTAGTCACGATAACAGTGTTTAGCTATGTCAATAGGTTTATCACCAGCATTATCTTTGATATTATCATTGGCGCCGTATTTAAGGAGTAATGAAACACCATTCATAGATCCTCTTACTGCCACATGTAATGGAGTTTGACCATAAATATTTCTAATATTTACATCACTACCTTTCTTAATAAAATATTCTATTATCTTTGAAAGGCCTTTATAAACAGCATTAAACAATGGTGTTTCTCCGGTATCATCAACAGCATCTATTATTGCACCATTTTCTATCAAATATTCTACCATCACCATATGATCTTGAGATGCAGCATAATGAAGTGCTGTCTTATAATTTTCATCTTTCAGATTTATATCAATATTATTCATCAATACATTTTTCATCTCAATTGAATTATTATAATATGCTGCCTCGTGAAGTTTTGGTACTTCTTTAGGTTTTGGCAATATAAACATATCATCCCAATCAGAAGGAACAATGCTATGTTCTTTCAAATAACCCTCTAAATCATACCAATTTATCAAATGAATTAAATTATAATAATTAATTGCGACTGACCCACACTCATCACAAATATAAATATCATCATTATTTGCTTTTACTAAAACTTTCAACATATCACCTTGAATGCAAATTGGACAACGCATGAATACTCTTCTTATAATTATTGATATTTAAGTTTATATTTATAATGAACTGTATAAGATTTGACAATTATATTAGAGATATAATTATCAAATCTTATACAATTTTCGTCTCTGTCAGTCTCTGACATTAAATGCTTACCCGGGTGTTAACTTATACTTTAATTATCACATCTAATTAATCAGGAATATTAAACTCTGCCTGCGTTTCTTTTAATACCGCAAAACGACAGGTGTTGGCAGGATGTGTTGAATAGATGCTTCGGTATTTGCAATAAAAATCACCTTTATTTTTGTGCCACTGCGCAATAGCTTCGTCTTTGTTAACTTTATCAGCCATTTGCGCGCCAACAGTCATGTTTGCCAGGGCTTTGAAACTGGCATCTGCACTGCCAATGCAATACATTGCCACTCTGTCGCAGGATAATTCGCCACGTCTTCTGTGCCATAATATTACCCATGGGCATAAAATTCCACAAACTTCAATAAAACGATTCCAGAAACCTAAATGACCATATAAATGATGTCCCATTTCATGGGCAACTACCCACGCCAATTGTGTCATTTCACCTTTAAGCAACAATGAATCAACCGAACCTGACAGTAAAACAATCATTTTTTTATTACCATATCGCATGGCAAACGCATTCCATATACTATCCTGCATTACATACACTTCCGGTGGGGTAATGCCTAGTCTTTCCGCGCATTGATTAACTACTGAGTTTAATTCCGGCAATTGATTTTCTGAAACGCGTATGCCATTAATGCGAATCCCTGCTGCCATTAACTTTTCCATCATCACGTTCATTAGTGCAAATAATAATACATAAAAAAGAATAACCACTACACCAGTAATTGCCTTTTCTGCTTCTGCATTTTTCGATATTGATGATATAATCGCAATGAGGATCATAATATCGATTACCGATATTATGATAAGAAAAATTCGGGCTTTTATTTCACCCTTGTCACGAAGTTTGGTCAGAATGTTGTCATTCATCACGTAAAGATCTCCTTAAAAAAATATATCTCCATTATTGAGATGCTGAATTATAGTATTATTATTTTAAACTGTAAAGGGAATTACCAAACCTTTTTTACTATGGTGGGAAAGACACCTTTCTGGCTATGCCACTCGGTTTCAGTTCCTGAGTACAGTATTTGCCGGATTTATTAAGGACGACAATTCGAGAAAAGTTTCAGCGGATGAAAAAAAATGAAATATAAAAAAGGATATTTGACATTAATGACTAATTTATTAGTATTAGAACACGTCCACGCATCATTGATGCGCGTGTTGGATACAGTACCCGCCGAACCCTGACGGGGCATGCCCGTGTGTTCGGATGGTTGCTCGAAATGTCTATTCCTGATCTTTCGGGCGGTTTCGCTTATTTATGCGGGGCCGCCCTGTTTTGTTGGTTAATTGCCACCGTTACAGGTTTTGTACAACGGCGGAATCCCGGACCTTTATTGCCAATATTCATGGCAATAGGTGGTGTGTGTATCTTAATATCTGCCATCATCGGCAGTAAAACATCTTTTTCTCTGCCTCTTTATTTAGGTGATGCCCAGGTATACTTCGTTATTGACCCATTAGCCCGTTGGTTTCTGGGTATTATTGGCATTATCTGCATACCTACCGCAATATTCACCCCCGGTTATATGCACCATTTACGCTCCCGATTATCCGTAGGTTTGGTCTGGAGCATGATATCAATATTAATGATCAGCATGACAGGGGTAATAATCGCCGGCAACGCACTGGTGTTTTTAGTATTTTGGGAAATAATGGCGTTATCATCGTTTGCATTGGTAGCCAGTGACCACGAGCATCGGTCTATTCGTAAAGCGGCTTTCATTTACCTTGGCGCAACCCGCACCGGCACCGCATTTTTAATGGGTGGATTTTTATGGATGCACGCCATCACCGGCAGTTGGACATTTAACGAATGGTATATTTCCGGTGCAACGGCAATTGGCCCGGCAATACTGATATTTATTGGTCTGGCGGTTAAAGCAGGATGCTGGCCATTTCATTTGTGGTTGCCAATAGCCCATCCTGCTGCCCCTGCCCCGGTATCCGCGATAATGAGTGGGGTAATGATAAAAACCGCGATTTATGCCATGATGCGTTTCTTTATTGTTGATGAATGTATCACTGCCGTTTTTCTGGGACCATTAATATTAATCCTCGGTTCTGTATCTGCCGTTTGGGGTATTTTGTTCGCTTTGCTGCAACGTGATTTAAAACGGTTATTAGCATATTCCAGTGTAGAAAATATTGGAATTATTTTAATGGGCATGGGTATTGCGCTTTTAGGCAAAGAATACCATATAGTGATTCTGGCACAACTTGGTCTGGCCGCGGCGCTGTTCCACACCCTTAACCACGCGGTATTTAAATCGTTGTTATTCATGAGTATTGGTGCGGTTGATGCCGGTATACATACCCGGGATATTGATAAATTAGGTGGTTTAATTCGCAATATGCCATGGACTGCCGCCGCGTTTATTATCGCCAGTGTGGCTATTTGCGCCTTGCCGCCATTAAATGGTTTTGCCGGTGAATGGCTGTTATATAATGGATTCTTTAATCTGGCGGTATCAGGCCCTACTGTCGGGGTCCGGTTAATCGCATTGCTACTTATGGGTTTACTGGCACTGGTCGGCGCGTTAGTGATTGCATGTTTTGTGAAAGCGGCGGGGATTTCTATGCTGGGTATGCCACGAAGCAGTATTGCCGAAAAGGCAACCGAGGCCACGACTGGTATGGTATCAGCGCAATTTTTCCTGGCTTTCCTGTGTATCGCGTTTGGTGTTGCCGCACCATTGTTCATGGTTCCACTCAGCAATATTGTTACCCGGGTCGGGGAAATGCCACAATTATATAATTCATGGACATTGCCAACCGCCGGGATTGCGGTTGCCATAGTGGTAATTATTGGATTAATAACTGTCTGGATGTTGAAACTGGCTAAAAATAGACCATCACGCAATTTTATAACCTGGGAATGCGGGTTTGGAAAATTAGGACCGCGCACACAATATACCGGCAGCAGTTTTTCGCAACCAATCGCCAGGATATTCGGCGCGATTTACAATTATGCGGTGGATATATCTATAAAGGGCAAGCAACGTCGGCATTTCCCGGATAAGGTATCCGCGGTGATGAATTATGAAGCATATCTGGAAACACGGATTTATTTGCCATTAATACACATTATTAAACGGTTATCCGGCAATTTTATAATGCGGTTGCAGGCGGGATCTATTCACCAATACTTTATACACATTGCCCTTGTGCTGGCGTTGTTGATATGGATAGGTACCCGCTGATGATTATGCTGTTGATTATATTACAATTTGTAAACTTATTTATTATGCCATTGTTTTTGTTGGGAGTAATACGCAAGGTGAAAGCATTGATGCAAAACCGTATTGGCGCACCAATATTACAACCATTTTACGACATTACAAAACTGCTGCGAAAATCAGAAACGATAAGTTACAATATTAGTTGGATATTCATTTACGCGCCGCGAATATCTGTTGCCACCGCATTTATCGCGGCATTGTTAATACCATGGGCCGGGGTATTGCTGCCGCCGGAATGGGTAGCAGCGACAAACTTTATATTTCTGTTATATCTGTTATCTTTGGGGAAATTTTTCCTGATGCTTTCCGCGTTGGATGCCGGGTCGGCATTTGGTGGGTTGGGGGCAAGCCGGGAAGCAGTGATATCAATATTAGTTGAACCCGGTATGGTTATCAGCATGGGAGCGCTGGCACTGGCAACAGAAAGCATGAATATGGCAATAATTTATAATCACCCGATAAATCCTATTATTGCCGGCTTGGCGGGGTTATCGTTATTCATCGCGTCGCTGGCAGAGTTATCGCGTATGCCGGTAGATGACCCAACAACTCATTTGGAACTGACGATGGTGCATGAAGCAATGATATTGGAAAATAGCGGTCGCAACCTGGCAATTACTGAATACGCGTCTGCATTGCGGATGTGTATTTTTCTGGGGATATCTGCCCAGACATTTTTGCTTATGTTACCGGGATACCATTTATTGTCAGTATCAATAAAATATCTGGTAGGAATAACTATTTTACTTTTCGCGGGAATAGTTGTAGCGGTTTTAGAAGGTGTGCTGGTGAGATTAAAATGGCGGCGGGTGCCTAATTATTTAGCGTTTTCCGGATTATTCAGCTTGCTGGCAGCATTAGTTGCTGCAGTGAGGATGTAAACAAAATGAACAGTTCTATTATAGATTTATTGTCTGCCGGTGCCGCTTTATTAGCGGTAATGATGTGTGGTTTTTCCGGTTTAAATTCTCAACTGCGTTCGTTGGCATTGCAAACAGCTTTTCTGGCAGGTATTGCAATTGTCATCGGCAT
The DNA here is from genome assembly GCA_964573385.1 of uncultured bacterium. Classification (GTDB taxonomy): domain Bacteria; phylum Armatimonadota; class Hebobacteria; order CAIYQO01; family CAIYQO01; genus JBAXQQ01. Next base: position 4,141 of record CAZNLA010000034.1, on the reverse strand, counting down.
GTCATCCGGTGTTACGCATTATCTGGTTCTTGCCGGGGTGGTATTACTGATAAAATCTATTGGTATCCCTTTGTTTCTGGCATGGTCAGCAAAAAGACTTGAAATACCCCGGGATGCCGGCATCATGATATCACCGGCATTATCAGCGTTAATCGGGGTTGGGTTGCTGATAGCGGGATATTTTTTATCACCATATTTTGCGGTTTCAAAAATGGGCAACGCCGGCGAAGCAGGAATGACCATGGCACTTATATTCATCGGCATGCTGTTAATGATAACCCGAAAACTCGCTATCAGCCAGGTCATTGGTTTTCTTGTTTTAGAAAACGGAATATTTTTATATGGCTTAACGCAAACCCACGGTATGCCAATGCTGGTAGAAATGGCCGCGGTATTTGAAGTTTTAATGGGTGTTATGATAGCCGGACTGGTGACTTACCGAATTAATCGGACGTTTGAACATGTTGATGTAACCCATTTACGGGGGTTGCGACATTGAACCTACTTCTAATAATAGCAATCATTCCATCATTAATCATTTTTATAAGTATTTTCCCGCGGATGGCACCAAAATTGCCAAAATTAGCCGCCACCTTAATGGTATTCCAAACATTTGTTATACTATCCTTTATTCCTGCCACATTAAGTGGCAGTATAGTTAGTTGGCGTGGTTTTTCCATAGATGGTGTCGCAGCAATATTTTTATCAATAACCACCCTCGTCACCACTGCCGCTATGATACAGGCCGCTTTTCTGCTACCGGCGGAACGTGAAACAGAACATCGCTATTCCGACAGTCATTTGTGCGTGTTTTACACCATGTCCGGATTATTTTTATTGGCGATGTATACAGTTCTGATTTCAGTAAATCTGGGATATTTATGGATAGCAATGGAAGCCACCACCTTATTATCCGCGCCATTAATATATTTTCACCGCGGTCCAAAGTCGCTTGAGGCCACCTGGAAATACCTTATTTTATGCAGTGTCGGCATCGCTTTCGCGTTATTTGGCACCGTGCTGATATTTGCCGCGCAACATGGCGTTCACGATGGTGGTTCTTTATTAATAAGCAAAATTATCGAACATCCCGACCAGATAGACCCCCGGTTAATGCGTATGGGGTTCATATTCTGTTTGTTGGGTTATGGCACAAAAGCAGGCATATTTCCACTGCATAACTGGTTGCCCGACGCCCATAGCGAAGCGCCATCACCAACATCCGCCATGCTGTCCGGCGCGTTGCTTAATTGCGCATTGGTAGCAATATGGCGAATATCGCAGGTAGTTACGAATACAGGCCAGGGGGCATTGGTACATCAATTGCTGGTTCCTGCCGGTGCCATTACTGTTTTTGCGGCCAGTGTCATGTTGATTCGCCAACATGACCTGAAACGAATGTGGGCATATTCCAGTGTAGAACATATCGGTCTGTTAACCCTTGCCATTGGGATAAACTCCGGTGGGGTATTCATGCTCCATGCCTTTAATCACAGCATCGCAAAAACCGCGTTATTCTTACTGTCCGGCGCGATACTTCATCAGTATGGCACAAAATCACTATCCAAATTGTCCGGTTTGCTGAAAGTATCACCCATCTGGGGTGGTACACTTTGTCTCGCCGGTTTTGCCATTGCCGGCACCCCGCCATTCGGCACATTTATCAGCGAATGGCTATTATTGCAGGATATCTTTAAAAGTGGTGAGATTTTTGCCGGTGTGGTAGTTATTATTGGGTTGGCAATAACTTTTATCGCCATTATCGGGCATGTTAATAAAATAATCTTCGGGGTAAAACCAGAATTGCCCATTAAAAATATAAATCCGGCATGGGCATATACACCACTTGCCTTAATGGTTATATCTTTATTTGCCGTTTTTGCGGCATCACCGACATTTATGCTGGTTTTGACGATTTTTATTAATGGAGGATTCCCTAAATGAATGTCGCCAGCGATAAATTTAAATATTCAATGGTTAGCGTTGATATCTTAAAAATGACGGTAAAAGAGTTAGTTCAATGTCCCGGTTATCGTTTTGGTCACCTTACCGCGCGTATTGCAACAGGTAATAATATAGTTTTAGAAACACTGGTGTTGGATACTAATACCGGCGGTGGTGAAATAATAGCCACTATTCTGCCGGCATCGCGTGAGTATTCATCGCTTACATCTGATATACCGGCAGCACATTGGGCAGAAAGATTGATTGGCGATTTTTTCGGCATTCGTGCAGTCGGGCATCCGCGTTGGAAATCGCTTATTCTGCATGATATTTCGTGGCCAATTGACTTTTTCCCGTTGGCGCCGGGTGGACGATACAAACGTCCCTTTGATAATTTCATGAATGTTGAAGGCGAAGGGGTACATGAAATTCCGGTGGGGCCAATACATGCCGGCATAATTGAACCCGGGCATTTCCGTTTCAGTTGTGTAGGTGAAATTATTACCAACCTGGAAGTTCAATTGGGGTATCAGCATCGTGGAATTGAATACAAACTGGCAAAAACCCCGTGGAACATGACACATTTCCTGGCGGAATCCACCAGTAGCGATACCGCCGCGGCGAATGCATTGGCACATACAACCGCCATTGAAAGTTTATTGCGTATTTCCCCATCACCACGAGTGCAGGCATTACGCACCATTGCCCTGGAAATTGAAAGACTGGCTAATCATGTTGGCGATATAGGCGCGTTATCCGGTGATATCGGGTATAGCGCAGGTGCCGCGTTGTTCCCCCCCATGCGGGGTGCCGCGTTATCATTAGCGCAATACCTTACCGGTAATCGCCGGCAACGATGGTATATTAAACCCGGTGGGGTTAGCCGCGACCTTAGTGATGATTATCGCGCCACCATGATTGCCGACCTGGCAGCAATGGAAAAACGACTGGCAGAGCTAATACCACTGGTCATTGAAAACCCGGCAGTAATTGAACGAATGGAAGGAACCGGCAGAATATCACCCAGTCTGGCGCGGGATTTCGGGTTAGTTGGTCCGGCGGGCAGGGCAGCAGGCAGCGGATACGATGTCCGCGAAGCTTTTGCCCATGGCGTATATCCGGAATATAAAATAACCCCGGTAGGGTATACCGATGGTGATGTGCTGGCACGCGCGCAGATGCGCGTTGGCGAAATTAAAACCAGCATCGCTATCATCAGGAATTTGCTGATATCCTTGCCTGCCGGTTCATTTTATGATGATTGTGCCAATATGGAATTACCGGCAGATTCAACCGCCATCGGCATTGTTGAGGCATGGCGGGGTGAATTGATTCATTGGGTAACAACGGACGAAAACGGAAAGATAAATCGTTACAGCATAAAAGACCCAAGTTTTAATAACTGGACCGGACTGGCAATAGCCGCGCGTGGCAACCTGGTAACCGATTTTCCGTTGTGTAATAAAAGTTTTAATTTGTCATACAGCGGAAATGATTTGTAAGTTGAAAAATAATTTATGAAAAATCTATTAAAATCTATCTTTAATACCGGAATTCTCACTAATCCTGATATTTGTCCGGAATTGCCGGAAGAAGCAAACGGATTACCGGCGATATCCGCGACAACATGCATGGGTGAAAGTTGTGGTAAATGTGCGTCAGTCTGCCCAATGCAGGCCATTACTGTAAAGAACCATGAAATTACCCTCGACCGTGGACGATGTCTGGGTTGTCACAGTTGTACCGGTTGTTGCCCCACCGGGACAATTATACATGACCGGTCTACCCGCGTTGCGGTACTGCACCGGGAAGAATTAATATTATCTAATCTGACGAAAGATAAAACAGAATATACCACCACCCCGCATCCATTTCGCCAATCATTACATATCCGCGAAGTTGCCACCGGGTGCAATGCCGCAGACCTTGAAGTGTTAGCAGCGACAAATGCTATTTTCGATATCGCCAGATTCGGCATTCATATAACCGCCTCGCCAAGATTTGCCGATGCCTTGTTAGTAACCGGACCGGTTGCACGTGCCATGCGCGACCCATTGCAACGCTGTTATGATGCCATGGCAACACCACGGTTAGTAATAGCGGCAGGTACATCTGCTATTTGTGGCGGGTTACACCGGGATGAATATGCAGAAGCAAATGGAGTAGACGATGTTCTACCGGTCGATTGCTATATTCC
>CAZNLA010000033.1:0-20799 GCA_964573385.1 uncultured bacterium | reverse complement strand
TGGTCCCGGGTTTCCTTTGCAGGACCCATCAGTGTATATGATATATTTATTCATTAATCTAACAGTATTCCTAAGGACATACCACCATCAGATGTCCTGAATATAATATGGTTTGTGTTTGGTGCCAATGCGGGTGAAGTACAAACTGTGCCAAAATCCAGTGCGTATGCCTTGATTGCTCCGGTTAGTGTATTTCTTATGTAGTAAGTATTGCCATTCACAAAACCTAATTTAGTACCATCAGCATTGAAAGATGGCCAGAAACCAGCACCGACTAACACTTCAGGCTCAGGATTAACTTCATCTATTATTCGGAATTTACGTAGATAAATATTATTATCACTTCTACTAATAGCAATATATATTCCACTTGGTGATAAAGAAAAGCTTTTAATATTTGATGTTACATCTATTTTTTTTATAAGGTTATTTAAACCTAAATCGATTCCATATAGTCCTTTTGTTGGCCATAAAGCTACGATTCTATTGTTGGTGTTGCTGGACATGCTCATTTTAGTTGGTAGGATTAAATTATTAGCAGTTATGCCAACATCAAAGCCAACATCAACAGGATTTATACGATGGGTCATTATTGCAGCTGGAATAGGAGTCAGCGGAGATATAGTCATTAAATGTAATGAATTGCTATCCGCGTCAGTAGGGCTTGATTTATACGCGCCGGTCATAAAAGATATTGTTTTGCCTGAACCTGGGATAAAATTAGGACATGCTGCGCCGTTAACCGTCGCGATATCACCTGGTTTTGTCGCCAACACAGGGATTGAACCGGATTGCGGTGATACTTTATAAATATTACCATCCATACCGGTGTAGACAATTTGTGATGGGTCATCTGACCAATTCATCATGGTGCCATTGGATATCGGTGATGGCGCGCTATTAGCACTGAATATGGATTGGACCAATACCTTAGAACCGGTAACTACCTGCAACTTTTCATAACCGAATACAGCAGGATTGTCTGTTGATATAAATTTTACTTTATAATATACATATCCGACACCGTTTACTATTCCCTGTACCAGCCATGTTTTATTAATTGCCGGTGCTGCTGTAGCAGTATAGTTTGATGTTGAGGCATTGGTTAATGAGTTATAATCAATGGGACTTTCTTTTATCAACGATAGTGATGGTTTAATTATCCCACCTGTAGTCCATGTAAAATCTCCGTTACCACTATTTACTTCAGCTACATTAGCCAAGCTGAAATCTTTGCCAACGCTAACTTTAAAATTGTTCGATACGATAATGAATGGAAGTAACGAATCCACTGTTAAATTAGCTTCTAAACCATTTGGTGCTACAACAGCTACATTATGGTATTCAGCCCATGTTAATGATTGCATAACAAATGCTGGCAAATTTAAACCAGGAGTAAAATAGTATGGCAATTTTATAGTCGCAGTGACAGGAGTTGATGTAAGAATTGAACTGCTGGTTTTATACCCGGTAACAAATATTCTTCCTGCTGGTATTGGTGAATATGCTATTGCACCGGTTTCGTTAATAGCCTGTACAGAAAATGGTATACTTTTTGCTGCAACTCTTTCACCGGATATTGATACTATACCATCGCTACTTGTGGCTAATGTAATTATATCTGTTGGTTTCGGGTCTTTGTTTGCATCACTGCATCCAATTATTATAATTGCTGACAATGCAATAAATAGATAGTTAATGAAGGCAAATTTCATCGTTGCTCCCAAATTTGTGTACAGATAAATTATAGCATAAAAAGAGTAATTTAATAAAGCAATACCCCGGAAGCAATGCCACCGGGGTATCAAATGATTTGTTTAGTCTTCTTTTTTGAATTTATTTAGCACGTCCCCAAATAAATCACCCAGTGTTGGTTTCATATTTGCTGCGGTTTGTTCTTTCATAAAGTCGCGTACTTGTCCGCGTTCTCTGTCACGTATAGCAGACCTTACACTTAATGTTAGTTTGTGTTCGCGTACCCGGAACTCGGTTATCTTTCCTGTTACTTTTTGTCCCACCTGCACCCGGTCTTCTTCGGTTACGTTTCTGTGTTCATATAACTCTTCGTTTGGAATTAAACCTTCGACGCCTTTCATTAATTTAACTATCGCGCCCAGGGTTGCTAACCGAATTATCTCAACTTCCACAACTGCGCCTTCGCCATATTCATTTCTGGCTACAATCCATGGATCGTCAGTCATCTGTTTTAAACCGAGTGAAATGCGTATATCGTCTTTTTTCTGCTCAATTTTCAGTACTTTTAATTCCAGTTCGTCGCCTAACTTTACGGCTTCTTCTGGTTTTTCAATGTGTTCCCATGTCATATCGCCGATATGAAGTAGACCATCAATACCGCCAATATCAACAAAAGCACCAAATTCTTTTATACGTACGACTTTGCCATTAACAATTTGACCCGGATTTAACCGTGACATAGTTTCAGCGCGTTCGAGTTTAGCTTTTTCATCGGCTACAATTCTTTCGCTTAAAATTACGCGGCCATCTTCCCGGTTAACTTCAGTTATTTTCACATCAAGTGTCTGACCGATATATCGTTCTAAATTATTTAGATTTTTTGTAGCAATTTGCGAACGGGGGATGAAAGCACGAACACCCATGCTTACTTCTAATCCGCCTTTACCTGCGTCAATAACCAAAACGCTGATAACTTCATTTTTGTCTTTCATATCAGCCAGGTTCTGCCACAGTTTTTCGTAATCGTTACTGCGTGATTCTGTCACGACACCGCCTTCAGCGATGGTCGGATTCACTTCTTCTAATTCCTGGATGTCACCAGTCATTGTATATTTCTCCCAATTTTAACTTTACCCGGATAAGTCCGTCGTCAACGGCAAACATAGAATATCATATTCACACGGTTCAGTGAATAGCTGCAGGGTGAATTATTGAATTATTATATTACGATAAAAAGAAAAATCACTTTCTGCATCAATAATACCATCGGTTGTATCTAAATCGCGGATAGCTTTTACCCGCCAATAATAATTACCGGCCTTGGTAAATGTATAACTTGCTGATAAATTTGATGCACCGGTAGTCGTTGTGTTAGAAATAATTGAATTAATATTAAAATCTGACGCGTTGGCGATTACCAGGTTATACTGGATAGCACCGGCAACCGGGTTATAACTGAATGTTACATTGCCAACTGCCTTGGTAACTAAATCTAAAGGTGTAATTAAAACAGGTCTTGTCAGCGTTACTACAGATACCGGTTTAGTGGTGAATATATTATAAGTGCCATTTAATTTTATTGTCCATGCACTGCTGCCGACTTTGTTTACCCCGCATACCCGCCAGTGATAGTCTTTATTGGGTAACAGTAAACCACGTTGTGCTGTTGTTAAAGGATAAGACAGACCTGAAATTCCACTTGTATTTATTACTATTGTTGCGAAGTTTGCATCAGATGCTATTTGAAGAGTATAAGTCGTTGCATTTGAACCTGCAGTCCAGGTAAAGGTTAAGCCGTTTTCAACATCTACATTTACTGTTTTATCCGCGGGTGTCGAATATCCCGGTGCTCCTGGTGCTAAATCGGTAGTAGCGATTGTTGTGAAATAATATGGGAATGACCAGTTGCTATAAACACCGTTTATTAATGGTCTTACGCGCCAGTAATAAACGGTGCTGTTAAGCAATATAGCAGTATTACCGGTGCCGGCAACAGTAATATTATTAGCAGATTGACCGGTCTTAGAGAAAGTAATATAACTGAATGTTGAGTTAGGTGAAACCTGTATTTGATAACTGATTAAAGCGTTAATTGGTGCTGCAGGTATTGGCCAACTTAATATCGGTATAATGGCCAGGTTTATAGCACCATTTGCGGGTAGATAGTCAGTCTGTACTGTAAATGACCATGTTGATGATACCTGACCCGTACCGCCAGCAGATTGTCCGGTAACCCGCCAATAGTAACGATTTGATTTTACCAGAGTAACGTCAGCATTTGTGATGGTAATTTCCGTTGCTGCCAGATTATTTTGAGAATATAAAATATTGGTAAAATTACTGGTTGATGATAGTTCAAAATTATATGATGTCGCGCCGGTAACGGCGTTCCAGCTAAAGACAATTGAATCGTTGCCGGTGGTACTACTATTACCCGGTGTTAACAGTGTCGGTGCTTCTGTGGTATCCCGGGTAGTAAACTTGCTGGAGATATAAGCACTGACACCGACAATATTAGCTGCCTGTAACCGCCAGTAATATGCTTTGTTTAAATTTAACGATACAGTTGATGGTAAACTAAGATTTAAAACTTTTATCTGGTCCAGGTCATATAATATTGTCCCAAAGGTATTTGATGTTGATAACTGGTAATGGTAATAATCGGCTTTATCCACCGCGGCCCAATAAAATGATGGCGATAAACCTGTGCCGGTAGCGTTATTGATTGGTGACAACAACGTCGGTACTGTTGGTGCTGATAAAATCTTTGTATCTTCAGTAGTAAAACTCCACACAGAAGACCAGTTAGTAGCCTGACCGGTTGTGTTATCAGTTAATTTTACCCGCCAGTAATATGTTGTATTCGGCGATAATATTGCTTTTGCAGTACCATAATCAGAACCTGTCTGATATTCTATCAGACCACCTGTTTTTGGTGAAGCAATCTGAGTATCCAATACAGGTGATGTTACGTTTATATTTTTTGAAATTTGCAGAGTATATTGTAAATCGCCATACAATGTAGGGTTATTAATCTCTTTCCATGTTAAACCGACCGCGGAAGCAGATGTAATTGTACCTGTTACCGGTGAGTTTAAACTGATAATTGAACTATTTAAAACAGTTGTAGTTATATCTTTCTTTATAGTGAACTTTCTTATTTCAGATTTTGTCGCACCGATGCTGTTAGTAGCTGTTACTCGCCAGTAATGGTCACCAACAGCTAATAATGTTTTTGAAATAGATGTTGATAAGGTTGTCATATCCGGTGATGTATATTGAATAGCAGGGGTAAAAGTATTATCTTTCGCTATGGCTAATGAATATATTACACCTGTCTGATATGGAGACCAATTAAACGTAATTGGCGCGTCTGCATTCAGTGTGGTATCTAATGTTATGACAGAGTTATCAATAGGTTTATCCAATATCGGCGCAGTAGGCACCAGAGTTGCTACCTGTTTAGCGATTATTTTAAAGGAACGTTTCTCTGAATAATTATTAAAATTGATAGTAGGTACAGGTGGTTCAGGTAAGGTTGATTCTAATCTAACACGCCAATAATATGTGGTGCCGATAGGGATAAAACTTGACTTTGAAATTGATGTTGTGGTAGTTCCTGGATTAAGTTTAGTTGATGTTAAATTTTTAAAATCGATATTATTGGCATATTCAAGGTATACGATATAATCAGAGATTTTGTTATATGTTGGATAAGTTTTGTCATCAACATAATGCATACTATCCCAGGTGAAAACTAAGGAAGCAGTACCATTTTCCGCCTCAATAACTTCGCCATTTAACGGTGAAATAAGGAACTTAGGCATAACAGTAAAAAATTGAGTTGCGGATGGTGTGCTGCCACTGCTATTTGTTGCTAAAACACGCCAATAAAATTTAGATGCTTCAAACTCGGTTATATCTATACTGTAATTTGTTAAAGTTGTTGTAGCAGTTTTTTTAAGTGTAGTAAAAGTGCTGTCTGTTGTTATTTGTATGGTGTATGAAGTAGCTTTAGGCGACGCAACCCATGATGTAATAACGTTTGTAGTGCTGTCAATGTTATAAGTGACACCATTTACAGGGGTTATAAAGTTAACTGCCGTAGGTGGTGGTGTAATTTGGGTACTATTTGTTGTTAAAAATGAATAATAATTCGACCATCCGCTATTGCCACCATCATTTACCGCGCGCACCCGCCAATAATATCTGACACCGGCTTTTAGCACTGCCTCTGTGGACCCGGCAACATAGCCTGGTTCGTAATATGTATTTGTTATGTTTTGCTGATCAATCTTTATTGCTGATGTAACAAAACGGGCATCAACTGATATTTGTACTGAATATGAGGTTGCTCTTAACGCACTTTTCCAGGTGAGTTTTGGCGCTAAAGGGACGTTAGTTAAAGTATTTGTCGGTGCTACTAAAACAGGAACTGCCGGCAGTGCAATTGTCGGTGGAGTCACTGAACTGGCGGTATAAAATGACCATGGTTCAGATATATAATATGCCAAAGTCGGTTCAGTAAGGCTTAATTTTTTTTGCGCTATTATTCGCCAATAATATTTTTTTGATGGTGTTAAACTGCGGGTAATTGTATATGTTGTTGAAGTGGTATTTTCATTAATCAGCATTGCCTGGAAAGACGCGTCAGTAGACAATTGAACGATATATAGGTAGAAATCAGTATTTGATGGTGCGGACCAAACCAGAGGAATTGGTAATGTTAAGTTGGTGCTACTATCTAATGGTGTGGTTAAAGTAACTGTACCCGCAGGTGCTGATAACGATATTTTCGATAAGATTAGTATTATTGTTATTAAAAATAAATGCTTAAAAATAGATGTTGACATAAAACACTCCCAAAAATAAATTTGTGATACATTATTATACGAAATTTATCTGTATTTTGTCGCATAAATTCCTAATAATAGAAAAAATCCCAAAGATTTTATTAAAAAGCTTTGGGATAAAATTATTTATTATCGGACTTTTCTTATTATAAGCAGGTTTATTTCTATTTTGTTTTGTTTTTTGTAAAAATGGCTAAAAATGGTTTCATCTTTTCAAACCATTTGTCTGCCATTTTCTTTTGTCCCTGTGGGTTAGGGTGTGCCCAGTCAAATGTGTCTGCGCCATCTTTTTTCGGGTCTTCTATCCAGTCTTCATACATATTTACTGTCAATACCGGTGATTCTTTGGTAGTAATTTCTTCGGCCATTTTGTTTACTAAAGGACGTATCTGTAACGCGGTTCCGCCGTTGAAGTTTAAATGAGCAAAAATGACTACCACTTTGGGATTTTTTTCTCTTAACATTTTTACCATATCTTTCATCGGTTCGATTATATCTTTGTTAAAATCTTTTGACCCCTGGTCATTTGTGCCCAGATGAATTAACGCGATATCTGCAGGTGCCGGATAACTTTTCATCCACTCAGATAATTTATCATGAACCGCCGCGGTTTTCCAACCGTAATGCCCTTCATGGTCCATATCAAATGCTTCTTTTTTATATTCCGGCCAGGTTGCGTCGCTATTCAGACCCGCTTTCATTGACCCGATAAAATCGAAATCATAACCGGCGTCTTTTAACTTACAAAATAATGGGTATCTGTAAGTATATTCTTCACGGTCTTTTCTGCCACCCTGGGTGATGGAATCACCGATAGGCAAAATATGGATAGGTTCTGCAATTATCGCTGAATACATGGACAAAGTGATAATTAATGCCAATACTAATCTTTTCATAACTCACCTTTTTAAAATTGTTGCTGTTTGTGTTTTGACAGGTTAAACGTTTATAAGTTCTTTGTGGGTATATATTTACGCTTTACAAGAGAAATATGCTTAAAATGGACGTTTTTACTGGTTTAGAGACCGAACAATAATCTCGTAGAAGCGAAATTGCAGTATTTACTATACGTTAGTTAATGATGCTATTTTAGTTGTCTGATAAATGCCAAACGGGGTGACAACAGAGTCAGACACTGAAAGAGGTGAATTAATCGTTGTGTCATTCCAAACAACTGATCTGATAAGTGATGACCCTGATGCTAATTTTACATTTTCACCTATCACACAACTTTCTAAATTTACCCCAGCGGTGATGGTATTATTGCCAATTAAATTACCATCAACATTTTCACCGATACCATTAACGTTAATTTTTCCATTTAAATAATCCATATTTGCCTGGAGATAATCCGCGGGATTGCCAATATCAGTCCAGTACCCATGAAGTGGTATAGCGTAAAATGGCAGTTCTTTTTGCAGAATTTGTGGAAATAAATGCATGGCAAAGTCGAAAAAACTATTAGCAGGTATCATATCAAATATTGCATGGTTAAAAATATATATTCCGGTATTTGCCTGTTTGCTAATCTCAGTTCCACTTGCCGGTTTTTCCTGAAAATCGATTATTTTGCCGTTATCTTCTGTCCTGACAACGCCATATTGCGACGGGTCAGTAACCGGAATGGTACCAATGGTCGCAAAACTGTTTTTTAACTGATGAAAGTTAAGCAATTCAGATAAATCTATATCGAGCATTGCGTCACCGGCAATGACAACCACAATATCATCGCATAAATATGATTCCATCTTTTTAAAACCACCGGCTGTTCCTGATGGTTCGTCTTCAATTAGCCAATGTATCTGATTTTCCTTATCACAACCACAGTCAATAACATTTATAATATCATCAGAACGATACGATATATTGCTACAAATAGTGTTTATACCAATATTCCGCAACGCGTTTAACCCATAACACATGGTTGGCTGGTTTGCGACAGGCAACAATGGTTTTGGTAAATGATCTGTTAACGGTTTTAATCTGGTTCCGCGTCCCGCGGCAAGCATCATCCCTTTTGGCATATGGTATTTAGGCTCCTTTTTTATATTATACAAATTATGCAGGCTATTGCAAAAACAATTTTTCTTTTACCACCTGAATAATTTAGGTTAAAGTTGATATCAATCAAAATAAATCGTCTGAAATCTATTTTTTTTATTTCAACAATTTGCAATTTGCAATTTACAATTTACTCACTCATCTTCCCCATTGTTTTGGCGGACGATAATCAGTTTCTATTGTTACCCGGCTAACTTTTGGTACAATTGGTGTCATTCTGCGTTTATATTGCATAATATCCACCAGTCCCGGACGCATTTCTTCATCTGTGCTGACACCGCATATTTTATCAACACACGCGTTCCAATCAGTACCTATATCACCCATTGAGTTCCATAATTCTGCTTTAATCTCTGCCGGTGCCATGCTATGGTCAACAAACCTCACCAGCACATTATCCATGGAATAGTAGCTGAATCCCAAGTCACTTTCGTCAGTTTGGTTAGGTTCAAGGTCAGCACTTGGGGCTTTATCAAGAATCACCTGTGGTACACCTATAGAACGCGATAATTGCCGCACCTGTGTTTTATACAAATCAGCAATCAGGTTCAACGCGCTAGCTGAATCTCCCCAAATAGTTGAATACCCCAATAAAGCTTCTGTTTTGTTGCTGGTTCCCAATAATAATCCACCCCAACGTTCACATTCCTCATATCCGAATATCATACGCATTCTTGCCATTACATTGCCTTTTGCGCGTCCATCGGCTTCATCGATTGATAAACCTTTAGCTTTGTATAATCCTTCTACCGCGTCTGTAATTTCGAATATTTTATATTTAATCCCCAGAGCATTTACTACCTTCATTGCGTCATCTACGCTGGATGATGATGAGGATTTATATGGCAATAAAAGCGCAAGCACATTATCTTTGCCAACTGCTTCTGCCGCCAGAAAAGTGGATAGCGAACTATCCAGGCCACCTGATAAATTTACAACCCAACGGCCACGTTCATGACCTCGGATAGATTCACTGGTATGGCGGATAGCGTGAATTAATATTCGCTGAACCAGGTCAGGATTAGTCTGTAATAAATTTCGTGTATCTCTCATCATAATTTCCTCAATTGTCGGTTTCTTTATTCATCATGGCAATATTTAACTCTCTTGATATCATATCCCAGTTTTCGTCTGCAATAATTGGTGTGCTAATTCTGGCAGTAGTTACCGCGCGCCGTGATAAATCGCAGATTAATGTTTCTTCATTCATTAATCCTGCCTGTGCTGTCATTTCGCCGGTGGGGGCAAAAATAGATGACCCACCCCAAAAATGTATGTCGTCTTCAAAACCTACGCGATTACAATATGCCACCCAGCATCCGCTTAATTCCGCGTGGGTAGACAAAATGCCATACCATGATTTCTGGCTTCCCAGACGGTCGCTTTCCACCCCGCGTCCGGGTGATGCTGAAGGTACAATAATTAAATCAGCGCCATAAGCCTGCATTATTGCCCAGGCGGTGCTATGCCAGGCGTCTTCGCAACATAAAATACCGACACGCCATGTTTCACCATCCCTCATGGTAAGGTCGATGGTGCGAATGCGCAGGCCAGGTCTGGCATAACGCGCTTCTTCAAACATTCCGTAGGTGGGTAAATATACTTTGCGATGTCGGAAGATAGGCACATTATTGCCGGATTCCAATATAACAGTTGAATTATGTAACACAGACCGTTCGCTTACTTCTACATAACCAATGGTTGCAAAAGTACCTTCCTGCATAGATGATGATAATTTACCGCAATTATGCAAAAATTCATTATCTGTCAGCATGGCACGATGAATATTGCTACGTAACCGATATCCGGTTAAACTTAATTCCGGAAATACGGTTAAATCAACATTTGATTCTGCTGTATATTTCAATATTTCTTCGTGTCGTGTGCAATTATATGGCAGATTACCTAAACGGCAATCAATTTGTCCCAGTGCTATTCGCATTTTCACATCCTCTGTTCCTCTATATTTTACTCTCAATTGGCATAATTGGGAAAGGTAGTATGGGTATTTTTAATGATATTTTTCTGATACGAAGATTTTTTTTATTGTTGTATAACATAAGTTAGTAATATTTCATTTAAAAAAAGTTGAATTCCGGCAATTTTCTGACGACAAACAGATTGAAATTTATTATAATGTATATCGGCAATCAATGGTTGCATAATGGTGATTTTTAATCCTGTTTAATCCTTTAAGGAGGTCTATTTTAATGGCATACGTAATTAGCGAAGAATGCGTATCATGCGGCGCCTGCGTGGGTGAATGCCCGAATAACGCTATCAGCGAAGGCCCAAGCATGTATGTTATCGATGCAGAGGCTTGTGTAGATTGTGCAGCATGCGCAGAAGTCTGCCCCAGCAACGCAATTTCCCCAGCCGAGTAATAACGGTATACCGACGTTTATACGTCCGGGGATAAGCCAAATAAATACCACCTGTATTTTATATACAGGTGGTTTTTTATTTACATGTTT
The DNA here is from genome assembly GCA_964573385.1 of uncultured bacterium. Classification (GTDB taxonomy): domain Bacteria; phylum Armatimonadota; class Hebobacteria; order CAIYQO01; family CAIYQO01; genus JBAXQQ01. Next base: position 9,716 of record CAZNLA010000033.1, on the reverse strand, counting down.
TGTTAAAGCCTATTTAATTATTTCTTTTTTGCGTAACTGGTAATTCAGCGTTGTAACCCGTATAAATTGCAGGATTAATGCCACTATAAACGCGACGGCGGCGTGGCGCCATGCTAAATCCAAAGATGCCATAAATCCAATTTGCGCAAATAAACCTTCAACAACAGTTATAAAGAAGAAAGCTAACATACAGATAACTGCCGGAGTGGCATAATGATTAACAGCGACTTTGCGTCCGATAAAACCGGATACAATGCCGGATATCGCCATTATAAAACACCATTTAAAAGGTGACTGACCATTTATGGCTGATTCGCATAATCCACCGGCAATCCCAACTATACCGCCAATTAATGGTGTTCGCCAAAAACCAGCCAAAATACTCATCAGCATTATTGTACCGGGATAACCCTGACCCATTGCAGTCTGTAAACCAGATGCAATTAACAACAGAAGTGCCCATGATATAGCTGAAATGAAGTTCATAGATTGTTTTACAAAACTTCCGTTCATTAAACCTGTCTATTTGGCTGGACTAATGAACGGAAGTTATGATTTTATATTAATTATTTTGCGTATTCAACCTGTCTTGTTTCGCGTATTACAGTAACCTTAATTTGACCCGGATACTGCATATGGTCTTCGATCTCTTTTGCGACATCCTTCGCTATCATATATGCGCCATTATCATCAATCTGTTCCGGTTTTACCACGATGCGCACTTCACGTCCGGCCTGAATAGCATATACTTTTTCAACACCGGGACGTGCATTTGCTATTTCTTCCAGTTTTTCTAATCGCTTAATATAGTTTTCCAGTGATTCCCGTCTTGCGCCTGGACGTGCGGCACTAATTGCGTCTGCGGCCTGTACCAGCACGGCTTCAACGGTTTCAGGATGCGGTTCGCCATGGTGCGCGGCAATAGCGTGAATAACTTCCGGTTTTTCCCGGCATTTCTGCGCCTGGTCGGCGGAAATGCTGGCATGTGAACCTTCATTTTCGCTATCCGATGCCTTGCCGATATCGTGTAACAGACCTGCGCGTTTTGCCACATCTACATTAACACCTAATTCTTCAGCCATCATGCGTGCTAACTGACATACTTCTATTGAATGGTTTAACACATTTTGTCCAAAACTGGTACGGTATCGCAACCGTCCTATTGAACGTACTAAATCCGGGTGTAAACCGGTGACGCCAGTGGTCAACACTGCTCTTTCACCTGCTAACTTTATTTGTCTGTCCACTTCTGCCTGGGCGCGTGCCACTGCTTCTTCAATACGGGTAGGGTGTATTCTTCCGTCTTCAATCAGGTTAATCAAAGCAAGTTTTGCGACTTCGCGGCGAACAGAATCGAATGATGAAATAACAACTGCTTCCGGGGTATCATCAATTATCAGGTCTACTCCGGTTAATGTTTCAAAAGTTCGGATATTGCGACCTTCACGGCCAATAATTCTTCCTTTTACGTCATCATTCATAATAGGCACAACCGATACTGTGGCTTCCGCGGTTTCTTCAACGGATAATCGCTGAACTGCCATGGTAATTATTCTGCGTGCTTCATTATCTGCTTTTTCTGTTGCTTCTTCTTCTATTTGACGGGAAACTCGGGCAGCATCAAACTTTGCCTGATCCCGGGCGATATCCAGTATTTGTTGGCGTGCCTGTTCCAAAGTTAAATCGCTGACTCTTTGCAATTCTTCTAATCTTTTAGCTGCCAGTGCCACTGCTTCGCCATGTTTTTTATTAGTTTCCTGTTCTTTTCTGGTCAGTTCTGTCTCACGTCTTTCAGCAGTTTCTAATTTTCTATCCAATGCTTCGTCTTTTTGGCTTAATCTGCGTTCCAAACGCAAGATTTCTGCCCGTGCTTCTTTTTGCTCTGCTTCAATTTCTGTCCGCATTTTCAGCATTTCGTCAGCGACTTTCAACTGTGTTGAATTATTCACAGTTTCCAGGTCTTTCTTTATTAAATCACGTTCAGTTTCGGCCTGACGACGGTTATCTTCTGATGTTTTCCATTGTTTAATCAGAATAATAACTCCGATTATACCTGCAATTACCACTACCACTAAGGTTGCAAGCAACCAATCGACTTCAAATCCTGATGTCGCAAGTAACAAGTTTAGATTTCTAATAGGCATTATAAGTTTCCTTCGATAATATAATTATGCGTGTCGGACTGATGACACACATTTAAATAGGAGATTAATCCAGTCCCTCCGCATCCAAATCAGGTAAGTTTATTTCTCTTATCGCCTGATTAATGATTTCACTTGAAAATCCACGTCGTGCCAACCTGCCCCGCAGGCGTAACAAAACCGCACGGTCGTAGGGTGGGCGCATTGTTTTCAACGCTTTTTGCGCTTCGCATATCGCCCGGGAAGATTCTGTTTCAGAATCAAGGCATTCATCCAAACAATCCTGAACGGTCTCGTTTTCGATGCCTTTTTGTCGCAGTTCAATTTTTAATTTTCTGGTGCCGTATTTTGTACGACTCTTAATGAAATCATCTGCGTATGATTTGTCATCAAGGTATTTAAGTTTTATTAATTTTTCTATAATTTCATCAATAATTTCCTGGGGATAACCTTTCTCTTTTAATCTTTTTTCTACCTCCTTCACAGTTCTTGATCGGAATGTCAGTAAGTTCAACGCAAATGTCATTCCTTTTTCAGGGGTTGGATTCATAACCTTAACAGGTAGTTTTCGCATCATATCCAACCTTTCTTTTTAAAAATCATTAATTCAATCAGTGCAACAACCAGAAATACAATAACAACAACATACGCGCCATATTCTGACTCGCCACCTATACCCATACCTTTTAAGTTCATACCATATAAACCGGATATTACACTGCCGGTGGCAAGTATGGTGGTAATAACAGTAAGCCGTTGCATATTAATATTTAAGGTGTTTGATAATGATGATTGATAACATTCCATGCTGCCACTCAGCATATCACGATAGGTGTCTACAAATTCGGTTAATCTTAACAGGTGGTCGTAAATATCAATAAAATATTCCCGCATATTTTCCAGTGAAAATATTCCACCATCTTCTTCTGAACGTATAAACAGATTTACTGCATCACGCATGGGGGCCAGTTGTTTCCGTATATGCAATAACTGTTTTTTTAACATAATTACTTCACCGGGAAGATTATTGTTCTGTTGGGTAAGCATCTCTTCATCGATTTTTTCTATCTTGTCGCCTATGCTGTCAATTAGTGGGAAATATTGGTCAACAGTAGCGTCCATAAAAAGATAGCATAAGAAGGGAATCATCTTCTGGTTAAATTTGCTTTCATTCCACCTTTTACGCATATCATCAAAGACATCTCCGCTGTTTCTATGTATGGTAACCAGATAATTGCTGCCAATAAATGCGGATAGTTGTGATGTTTCTACCCGGTGTTGGTGTATACCATGGGGTGACCTTAAAACCAGAAAATAATAGTTCTGGTAATTTTCTATCTTTGGTCGTTGACGATTATTAGAAGCATCTTCAATAGTTAATGGATGAAATTTAAAGTTATCCGCCAGCCAAACGAAATCAGCCTCAGTTGGATGCTGAATATCAATCCAGATAACGCCTTTTTCTTCATGCAGATATTTCTGTATGCTTTCCGGTTCAACTGTCATCACCATTCCAGTTGTACCATCAGCATATTCAATTGTTCGCATTTAAGGCTATTTTGCTGGGGATGGTATGCTGGCAATTGTCTGTGGACTGCGCAGCCATACAGTGTGTGGAGTTTTATCGTAACCGACATTACCGGAAACAATCACGCGCCATATTGTTACCGGACCAAATACCCGGTCTTTTACCTGATATAATGGTTCGTCTAACTCTACAACCTCGCCATCCATTAATGCCTGTGGAGAATTGAGGGTGAACTGAATTTCGCGACCATCAATCATAGCCTGACCGTGTTCTCCCTGCCAGTTTAACTTTCCACCTGCGGTTTCGATTAATGATCTTAGCAATACCATGGTATGTCCGCTGGTTATATATGGGTCGCGGTCCATAATTAATGGTTTGCCATCTAACAATATCTTTAACTTTTTACCATTTCCCTGCATCGGAATATAATCGTTTTGCGGGGTTGTTGCCGGTGTAGGCTTAATGGTTGTACCTGCCAGCGTGGTAAACTGATTATTGGTGGCATTGTTAGCATTGTTAATAATCACATTTTGTGGTGGATTAACTGTTGTTGGTTTCTTTGCTAATGGCGAAGAAATCTTTTTGGGAGTAATTGAAGGTACTGCCGGAATGCCAAATGCATCACCGGGTTTGTTTAATACCATAATAGGAACGGGTTGAGAACTGCTAACATTTCCAAACTTATCATACACGTCTATTTGCAGCAGATGGCTGCCGTTTTCCATTTGTGTAGTGTCTAATTCAAAGCGAATTGGAAGCGTGTTGCTAACGCTGCGTCCTTTTTTGTCGCAAAGGAGCAGAATGTAATTCAGCCCGGTTTCGTCTATCGGTTTGGCTTGAATGGTGATGGTGCCATATACAATAGAACGAGCTTTAGGTGATATTATTGTTACTTGCTGAATAGCCAGGGTTGAAATGGCAAAAAGTACCATTAACCCAATCAATAAACCAGTTTGTTGATGTATTGACATGCTGTAGCGTAATTTATGCTGTGTCAATTGCATGTCCTCCATATAATAAATGCGATATATAAAATATCGCTTGAATTAATTTTACCATTAGTTATGCAAATTTGCAATAATTTCAAATAAAAATTATTTTGACAATAAAAACATGCCATATTCACCCAATAAATCTGGTAAAAATGCCACTTTGCGTGGGTTTTCTCCGTTATCAATGGTGATGGCGAACTTTTTTAAGACATTCATTTTTTGTATTTTACAGAAATCCTCAAAGTCAGATATGGTGACTATGCGGATATTCGGGGTGTCATACCATGAATATGGCAGTGCCGCGGATATAGGTAAACGACCACGCAACATAACTGTCAGCCGAATTCGCCAGTAAGCGAAGTTTGGAAAACTTACTATAGCATGTTTGCCCACCCGCAACATCTGCTGAATTACTTTATCCGGGTCGGCAACCTGTTGCAGGGTTCTGCTAAGGATGACGTAATCGTATGTATTGTCACCCAAATCTTCCAACCCCTCATGTATGTCACCGTGAAAAACGCTTAAGCCTTTGCTGATGCTGGCAGAGACTGACGGGTGGTGAATGTCTACTCCGCGGGCATTACATTTTTTTTCATTTATTAATCTTTCCATTAATTCGCCGTTGCCACACCCCAGATCTAATATGCGCGACCCGGTGGAGACGATTGAAACGATTATATCGTAGTCTAATCGTTTACCTTCTCCTGCAGGCAATAAAGGCGTAATATCGTTAATATTCGTCATAATTCTATTTTATCAATGTTGACGGAGATATTCAAGGGTTGCTTAATTCTTAATTACGAATTAAGAATTAGGAATTAGGAATTACGCAGGTTATTTTAGAAACCTGTTTTTTTACATTCAGGCTGCAGGTTTGTGGTAGGTAAAAACCACCCCGACCTTCGGCCACCCCTCCTTGCCAAGAAGGGGAATATAAAATGAAGGTTTTCAATATTTTACAAGGTTATTAGAAGTAAGGTATTTGCGTGGGACTAAGTACTAAAAAACTCTCTTCACTATTTCTGGCATTTATGCTAAATTACAGTCATAATGAATGAATTAAAACGTATATTAATAACTGATTGCGGGTCAACCACGACCAAGGCAATATTAATTGAGAATATAAATGATGAATATCGCTTAACTGCGCGCGGTGAAGCACCCACAACGGTGGAGTCACCATTTGATGATGTAACGGTTGGTGTGTTAAACGCGGTAGGTGAGTTAGAGGATTTGACCGGGTATAAGTTTATCCGTGACAACATGTTAATTGTCCCGTTGGAAGATGATAAAACCGGCGCGGATTTATATTTAAGCACTTCCAGTGCCGGTGGTGGTTTACAAATGCTGATAGCCGGTGTGGTAAAAAGCATGACCACAGAAAGTGCCGAACGTGCCGCATTGGGGGCAGGTGCCATTGTTATTGACTCATTGGCAGTGGACGATGGCCGCAAAGAATACCAGAAGGTAGAAAGAATCCGTGGCATTCGACCGGACATGGTGCTCATTTCCGGTGGAACTGAAGGTGGCACCACCAGTCATCTTATAGATTTGGCAGAAACACTTCGCGCCGCAGATCCGCGACCACGTCTGGGAAAAAGTTATCGCTTGCCGGTGGTGTATGCCGGTAACATTGACGCGCGCGAAGCGGTGAAAAACGTGCTGGGAGACATGGTGGATTTAGAGTTTGTTGATAATCTGCGGCCGGTATTGGAAAAAGAAAATCTGCAACCGGCGCGGGATGCGATACATGAACTGTTTTTACGCCATGTAATGGCGCAGGCACCAGGGTACGACAAATTGCTCACCTGGACAAGTGCGCCGGTTGTTCCTACCCCGCATGCGGTGGGTTTAATGGTACAGGCAGCGGCCAGCACCGGGATTGATGTCCTGGCTGTTGATATCGGCGGGGCAACAACAGATGTCTTTTCTGTCTTCAGTGGAGTTTTTAATCGCACCGTCAGCGCAAATTTAGGGATGAGTTATTCTGTCTGTAATGTATTATCCGAGGCGGGGACAGCAGGAATCAAACGCTGGGTTCCGGTGGAGATGAACGATTATGTGTTGCGTAACAGACTGCGGAATAAAATGATACGTCCCACCACCATCCCACAAACAATGGATGACCTTTATGTCGAACAAGCGGTATCCCGCGAGGCATTGCGACTGGCATTTGAACATCACCAGCAATTGGCTTCAGGATTAAAAGGTATACAAAAACAACGTGATATCGCCTCTGCTTTTAACCAGGAAGGTAAAAATTCTCTGGTAAATATCTTTTCGTTAGGTCTGATAATCGGCAGTGGCGGGGTATTGTCCCACGCACCACGCCGTCACCAGGCCGCCATGATGATGATAGACGCTTTTCAGCCATTGGGAATAACCATGCTTGCGGTGGATTCCATCTTTATGATGCCACAATTAGGTGTACTATCAGTAAACCATTCTGACATAGCAATGCAGGTATTTAAACGTGACTGCATTGTGCCACTTGGCCCGGTAATTGCCCCCCTGGGAAAGGTAACCGAAGGCGAAGAGGTTATGAAAGTAACCGTGGATAAGGAAGGCACCATAACAGAGTATACCGTTTATGGTGGCGAATTAAAGCTAATAGAATTACCAAAAGATGAAAAAGCAGTGGTAACAGTCCACCCAACAAAAACCTTCGACATGGGCACCGGTCGCGGAAAACCAATCACTCAACAGGTTGACGGTGGGGTAGTAGGCATAATTTTAGATGCCCGCGGCAGAGAAATTGAACTGCCACAGAATGATATAACCCGCCGCGAAAAATTATCCGTATGGTTACGGGCAATGGGTGAATAGTGGTAACAGGCTTGAACGTTAAATAGACACAGCACGGGTTTTATATTTTGATGATAATCTATCATTGTCACCAATTATCAATTCCTGTAATGAAAAAAGTGTCCTTAAAATGCAGAAAATATTGTATTCTGGAAAAAGTCAGTGAGCAAGTCAGTGAGCAAGTCAGTGAGCAAGTTCACAGGATTTTGTATGCTTGTATGACTATGCCGCAAACTAAACAGGAATTACTAAAAGCTGCTGGATTGGCAAATGTATATATGAATTACAGACGGCACATTGTTCCATTATTAGAAGATAACCTGATAGAATTAACTCTTCCAGGAAAGTCAAATAGTCGTCTACAGAAATATCGAATAACAGAAAAAGGATGTGAGCAAGTCGGTGAGCAAGTCAGTGAGCAAGTCGGTGAGCAAGTCAGTGAGCAAGTTCATAGGATTTTGTATGCTTGTATGACTACACCGCAAACTAAACAGGAATTACTAAAAGCCGCTGGATTGGCAAATGTTTATATGAACTATCAACGGCATATTGTTCCGTTATTAGATAGTAATTTCATAGAATTGATTCTTCCGGATAAACCCAATAGTCGTCTGCAAAAATACCGTATAACAGCAAAAGGCAGTGAACAATTAAAAAATATCAAAGTAGATTAAATAAATATGAATGGAATATCTCTGTGCTAAAAGATGGCTTAGTTTATTATAATGTGAAGACTGATTTACTTTATTCATTCGAATCAGGCAGTAGATTTAGTCCATACGACATGGGCACCGGTCGCGGAAAACCAATCACTCAACAGGTTGACGGTGGGGTAGTAGGCATAATTTTAGATGCCCGCGGCAGAGAAATTGAACTGCCACAGAATGATATAACCCGCCGCGAAAAATTATCCGTATGGTTACGGGCAATGGGTGAATAGTGGTGGTGGGCATAGGTCAAGTTATTCTGATACTAAAAACCGCATTACACTTCTCATTATAAAATTTTGCTGAAATATATAAAAATGCATTTACTTATTCAAATAACAAGTGCTATTCTTTAGCCGGCTTTATTTAATTTAATGCAGGAATTATATATGATTAACATTATTTCAAATCCTTTGTCATATACAGAAATGTTGGCTGTATTGGAAGAATCGCCCCGTACCCCTTTGTTACCCGCTATTGGCGACCCTGTCTGGAAAGAATTTGCCAATAGGCCTGTCACCACCGGGCCATGGATTGATTCAATCCGTGCTGTGGCAATGCAGGAAATTGATGAAGTGTTGCCGGTGTTAACAGATGAATTATATGCTGATTTTTATGCAACTGGTATAAGGTTGAATTTTGAAGTATTATATTTTGAACGTCGCCGCCGTCTTGCCCGGGCAGTTCTTATCGCCGCATGCGATGGTTTATCCTCACCCATGGTGGCATCGGCAGTTAATAAATTAGAAGATATTTTTAATGAAGTATCATGGGCATTACCCGCGCATGTCGGCAATGCCAGTGGTAAGGACCCGCGTAATATAGATTTGTTTGCCGCGGAAACAGCTAACCTGATGGGACAGTGTCTGGATATATTGCACCCGGTGCTGACTGATGAGTTTATTACAAAAGTGAAAACCCGACTGCGCCATGACGTATTTGAGAATTATCTGGAAAATAACGCGAATTTTGTCTGGACTGAGATATCAAATAACTGGAATGCGGTATGTCACCAGGGTATTACCGGTGCCGCACTGGCAGCGGAGAGTGACTTAACAATTGTCGCGAAAATGCTTTGCGAAGTTGCCAGGCATTTACCGACGTGTTTAAATAGTTACACCGCGGATGGTGGTTGTACTGAAGGTCCGGGGTATTGGGAATATGGTTTCGGCTGGTTTATATATTTAAATCAACAGTTGGAAAAACGCACCGGTGACAGATTATCATTGGTTGAGGGTGATGAGCATATTAAAAAAATAGCGCGATATGGGGTAAATGTTAGCTTGTCAAACGGTTATGTGGTTAATTTTTCTGATTCGTCATGCCGACCTTTAAATAGTGGTGCTGAATTGCAGTCATATTTAGGTAAGCGTTTTATGGATGATGAATGCAGAAAAATGGGAATACTTAAGTATCAGAAGTTAGTTGAAAATGGATTGCGTCTTCAAAATGCCCGTTGTGATCTGTTTTATTTCAGCCGATTGTTCTTCAATTGTCCGTTGGATTTATCAGAAAATATAAATATGCCCATCAGAGACAATTA
>CAZNLA010000032.1:0-21014 GCA_964573385.1 uncultured bacterium | reverse complement strand
CGGCATACCTAATTCTGCCAGTTCTATTTCAATATCATGTGATAAGGTTTTACTTATCGCAATCCTTTTATCTGACAATGCCAATGCTGCGATAATTACCTTCGATTCTAATTTTGCCAGTCTTTTTTGGACATCAGTCATACGTTCAACATGGTGTGTTATCTTATCTAATTCAGCAATCTTCTCGTTATAATAAGATAAAATCTCTTCAACCGTGCTGCCATATTTACGACGCAGATTATTTATTAATACTAATCTGTCATCAATTTCCGCTAATTTTTCCGGGTCAAACTGCACAGATTCGCAATAACCACCAATTTCATGACAGACATCCTGTACCTGTACTGCTGCGGATTCTAAATTATCCAATGCCGATTGCAATGTCGGGTCAAACCGCAACATTCCGGACAAACTGCTGATAGCCGCACCCAGCATATCCATTGCGGCCCTTCCATCGCTGCCTTCATATAATATGTCATATACTTCGCTTGCCGCACTATGCAATTTTTCCGCGTTCGCCAGTCGCAACTTTTCTGCCATTAAATCGACATCTTCATTTTGTTGCAGATTTGCTTTTGAAATTTCTTCTATCTGGTAATTTAATAAATCAATTGCTCTTTGCCGGTCTCTTTCACCTGTTGCCAATTCGCGTATTTCTGCAAGCAGACTATTTCTCTGCTTTACCAAATCCGCCATTTCATCTTTTAACACAATCAGCGTTTCATCGCCGGCAGCATCCAAAAATCCGATATGCGCTTCCTCGTGTAATAATGACTGGTGTTCGTGTTGGCCATGTAAATCCACCAGAAGTTCACCTGTTTGCCTAAGGGTATTAACCGGACAGGTACGCCCATTAATCCGCGCGATATTCCTGCCTTCCAGAGCGACTTCACGATAAATAATTACCAGACCGTCTTCAGGTTCTATGCCAATTTCTGCCAATTCATTAATCAAGCCGGCACTATTATCAATTTCAAATACTGCCTGCAAAATAGCACGTTCAGCACCGGTACGCACTAACTCGGTACCCGCACGGTCGCCAAGCAATACATTTATGGCATCAATGACAATAGATTTACCCGCGCCGGTCTCACCTGTTAAAATATTTAACCCCTCGGAGAAATCAACCGTCATATTATCAATCAAAGCAAAATTTTCAATATGTAATTCACGTAACATAGACATAAACATTATAATGATTAAAGGGCATCAATACAAATAAAAAAAATAAAAAATCGATAATTGTTGTAAAAAAATTATCGTATTACGGTTATTCGGGGATTAAATCCGATTGATCATTACATCAACACTTATAACAGATGAATCTATGAATAGCATGTTTACGGCTCGATATCAATTTGCAGTTTATAGTTGGACATGTCATATTCATCTAATATCGCTTAAGTTAGGGTTGACGTTTATTTAATCCCATTTATAACGGAGCTTTAATTTATTACAAAAACTTGCTTTTAATTTACCATCATGTTGAAGCCTGCCCACAATTATACCAGGGGCAATATTAATGTTTTTTGCAAATTGTATTATGGCATTTTCGCTAATACAATTATTCTTTTTTATAAATCTTTCATATTCGATGGATGGTATAAGAAAAGATTGAGAAAACACATCTGCTTCTTTTTCTTTTTCGTTTTTATCTTTTTTACATTCAATAAAAATATCATCACGACGGTGTAGCAATATATGACCGGCTTCATGAAAGAAGGTAAACCATAGATGATCATTGCTTTTATAACTAAGGCTTAATTGTATTATTGCTTTATCTTTCATCCACCTTGTAGCTCCATGAATATTGATTTCAGGCACTTCAGAAACAAATACAACTGCCACGCCAGCAAGAGCGCATTTTTGTTTTAGTTGCGGAATAAATATTTCCGGATCAATCTCCAGGGTGAGTTGACGAATATCAGAAAGCATTTTTCTGAACAGCGTTTTATTATAAGGTTTGCATTCAATTTTTAGTGCTTCTATTTCTCCCTGCCTGAGCCATACTGATATGTATTCATCCATATCAGTATGGTTATTTTCTCTGCGAAATATAGGCTGGTATTGTTCCCAAACGTTATTCCATCGGTCAGGATTAGATATGCCAAAAAAATGAAGTAAAGAATTCACCTGGTCAGCTTTATCTGCACATTTTGGCAACCAGCCTGATTTAATCATAAAATTGACAGGAAACTTTTCCAACCATTTGATATTTTGCTGTAATTTTTCTTTTTCATTTATTTTCAATATTTGTTCCCGATAATTAGCTTCCAGATTATTCCAAAAATGAGCTGGCATATCTAATACTTTTTCGAACATGCACGCTGTCTCGTGAGTTATTGTAGCTTTTCCATTAATAATTTCATTTATAGTTTTTGGCGTTAATCCGGTTCTTAAAGCTAATTGAGACTGTGTCATACAAAGTGCTTCCAGATATTCTTCGACAATCATACCTGGTTGTACAATCCAGCCTGGATTAAAAGTTGTTTTATTCATGGGTATCCTCGATTGCTATTATTTTAACAGCTGTAATACTTCCCCAATCCAATCCGCCATCAGAGAGAACCGGTACCGGATTGTGATCTGGTATGAAAATAAGTCGTAATGGATGTCTTAAATCCATTGAAAGTTGAAATGTCTTTTTACGGACACCCATATTTAATTCATGACATCGTGCAGGTGGTTTAGACGGCCAAAAATCTTTTAAAGTTTCAGCAGCCCTAATTGCTGTTATTCTCATTATAATTCTGACGGTACAATCTGCACCATATTTTTTTTGTAATGCTGATGAATCCTCAAATAGCTTCATCAGCTTAATACTTGCAAATGATATATCCAAAATTACCACCTGTCAATAGTAAAACTTAACCATAAAGGTTAAGTTTTCAATTATAAATTAAAATATGTTGTCATTCAAATTTATTTTTACATTACATTTAACAATACTCTTTTAATTTCCCATTAAAATGTCTTATAATAAACTGGTGAAATCGGGATGAATTGTTAGTTCATCCAATCTGACTTATCAGATTGACTATTTAATTCTAAATTATCATGAAATAACTTTTTATACGCAAATACATATAATTATCGATTAATATTATCCCATATTCAGGTGTTTTTTCAATATACATCAAGAAAATATTTAACAAAAAACCCTTCGCTATTTGCAGTTTGTCATTGCAAATAGCGAAGGGTGGTGGATCGTGCAGGATTCGAACCAGCGACCTTGGGATTAAGAGTCCCCTGCTCTACCAGCTGAGCTAACGATCCGGGTTGCCAATACGGCGACACTTTTATACCCTATTCACCCATTGTTTGTCAATAGAAAATTTCATATTTTAGATATTTTCATCCAAACAACCACTCTTTTTTATAAAATTTTACTCAGCAGATAAGATTCTTATTGATATCCGCATCGTATTATGCAATATATTTCCTATCTTTTCAGACTATAAATTGATATAATTAACACATGACAGAAGAGAAGAAAAAGATACATACAAGTAATGGCGGAAAGGACTTTACTACCGGAAGTATTCCCCGTAATTTATTACAAATCGCATTACCCATGTTATTAGGCAATTTGCTGCAAACATTATATATGGTGGTTAACCGTATTTGGGTTGGTCACTTTTTGGGTCCGGATGCCATGGCGGCCGTAACCAATAGCTTCCCGGTATTTTTCATAATGATGGCAATAATAAACGGTATGACTATTGCGTCGTCTATATTAGTATCACAATATTATGGCGCACAAAAAATAAAGGAATTACGTCGGGTTGTTAATACCTCATGGATGATAATTTTAGGCATATCAATATTACTGACAGTGCTTGGTACTATTTTTGCTCATGAATTGTTATTAATGATTAACACCCCACCGGAAATTATTCAACAAACTGAGTCTTTCCTTAAATTATTATTTCTTACAATGCCGGTTCAATTCACCATGTTCTTATTAGTGGCGTTACTACGGGGAATTGGTGATACTATTTCACCTCTATATTTTCAAACAATATTTTTGATAATTACAGCAATTTTAGATCCTATTTTAATTTTCGGTATGTTTGGACTGCCGAAATGTGGCATTAATGGCACAATGTATGCCACATTAATAACCATGTCTGGCGCGCTTATATCATTATCATGGTATATGCAACATAAACAATCCCCGGTTTCACCGAAATGGTTAAAGTTCTGTTTTGATAAAGAATCCGCAAAATTAATATTTAAAATCGGTTTACCATCAGCATTTCAACAGATATTAGTTTCGGCGCAATTCATGATGATGACCTATATGATAAACCAGTTCGGCACAAATGCATCGGCAGCATTTGGCGCAGGTATGACAATAGACAATATCGCGTTTATGCCGGCGATGTTAATGGGGATGGCAATTTCATCAGTCGCCGGACAAAACATTGGGGTAGAAAAATTCAAGCGTGCAGGAACCGCGTTTTATTGGGGATTGTTAATAAGTGGCAGTATTACACTGATAATATCGCTATCCGCGGCAATTTTCCCGCATTTATTATTAACACCATTCATCAAGTCAAACTCCACTGAGGTAATGCATTATGCAATGGATTATCTGCGGGTTATGTCTATAAGTTATATCATCTATTCCATAATGTTCAGTGCTAATGGCGTAATGAATGGTGCCGGCATGACATTAATCACCACTATATCAACCGTTGTAGGATTATGGGTAGTCCGGGTTCCGCTTGCGTATTATTTATCAGGATTATCCACTGGTAACTGGTGGTTTTCATTTTTACCACATCGCGAGAAAGATATTCACGGAATATGGATATCTATGGTCGCAGGTGTTGGTGTAAGCGCGGTTCTAAGTTTAATTTTCTTTTATGCGGGTAAATGGAAAAAATCGCTGGTAAAAAAAGAAATCCCAAAAATATCTCATGAAACAACGAATTGTGGCTGTGATGATATCGACAATCCTGTTTGCGAGTAATATAATTTAGAAAACTAAGGAGGCATGCTATGAGTTGGACTGTGCTTATAATTATTATCGTTTTGATACTAATTATCGTTTTTTCTGTAATCGGTATTTACAACCGGTTAGTCAACCTGCGGGAAATGATAAGAAATGCCTGGAGTCAAATCGACGTACAATTAAAACGCCGTCATGACCTGATACCGAACCTGATAGAAACAGTGAAAGGTTACTCGAATTACGAGAAAAGCACACTGGAGGCTGTTATTCAGGCGCGTAATGTTGCTATGAACGCATCTTCTATTGAAGACAAGCAGCAGGCCGAAAATATGCTGTCAGGCACTTTAAAATCATTATTCGCTTTATCAGAAGCGTACCCTGATTTAAAAGCTAATACAAATTATATGCAACTGCAGGAAGAATTAACCGCCACCGAATCGAAAATAGCATATGCGCGACAATACTATAACGACACCGTAAATGTATTTAATGCGTCAATTAAAACCTTCCCGGCAGTAATGTTCGCAATGTCATGGGGATTCAGCGAACAGAAATATTTCGAAATCATGGAAGAAGACCGTGCAGTACCGCAGGTGAAATTTTAAAAGATGCCGGACTTTCAATTTGGTATAGAATCGACAAATACCGAACAACGACAAATAAATGTAAATAATTATCAACCACCGCCGAAAATAAGACAACCGATGCTGTTTCAGGATCAGATAGCCGGCAATATTTTCGGCACGTGGGTGTTAATGATTATTTTTATTATATTTTTCTCAGGAGTTATCTGGGCTGCCGCACAGATATACGCACGTGAGCAATCTATAACTATGGGTGCAATCGCTTTAGTTATTACTTTCTTTACCACATATGCCAGTTATTATAATTCTGACAAATTAGTGCTTTCTATGTCACACGCGCGACCAGCGACGAAAGAAGAATTTCCTGTTCTGATAAATATTATGGAAGGACTCACCATCGCCGCCGGATTACGAACTATTCCCCCGCTTTACATAATTGATGATGAGGCACCAAACGCTTTTGCTACCGGACGCGATTTGGAGCATTCTGCTGTAGCGGTTACAACAGGATTATTAGAAAAGCTGGACAAATATCAGATAGAAGGTGTTTTAGCGCACGAATTAAGCCATGTGGTGAATCGCGATATTCTTCTTGCCACCCTGACAGCTATATTAGTCGGTACAATTGTCTTGTTATCTGATTGGCTGATGCGGATTAGTTATTTTGGTGGTGGCAGAAGACGCAGTAGTGACAGCAGTGGTGGTAATGGCATACTGGCGATTATCGGGTTAGTGATTATTATATTGGCACCAATTGTCGCTACTTTAATGCAATTAGCAGTATCCCGGAAAAGGGAATATCTGGCAGATGCCCACGCAGTTAAATTAACCCGCTATCCTGAAGGTCTTGCCGGCGCTTTGGAAGCGATATCACAGGATACTAATCCATTGGAAGTCGCAAATAAAGCCACCGCACACCTATACATATCAAATCCATTACAGGATCATGGCGGATGCCTAAATTCTATGTTCAGCACTCACCCACCGATTGATGAAAGGATTGCGCGATTGCGCAGTATGTAATGAAAATATCTGTTTTTATAATTTTATTCTGCATTATTGCCTGTAACGCGGCACCTTTAAAACCGTTTTTAATTCAACCAGCACCGATAAAAGGTAAGTTTGATGGCAATACTGATGAGTGGAAAGATTATAGCAAAATAACCCTGAATCGCTGGAATTGGCGTGTTAATACAGGAAAAGATGTGATTTTCACCGGTGATGATGACCTATCCGCGACGGTCAATATTAGCTGGAAAAAAGGATATATCATAATTTCTGCATTTATTACAGATGATTCATGGAACCCGGGGAGTACAGAAAAACCAGCATATGGTGACGCGATAATAATTTCCATTGCCCCGGCAAACCCGATTAACAACCCTTCTGCCGCACCATACGAGATTGTGGTAGGTGGAAACCCGACAACAATGTATATTAAAACTGCTGAAGATAAATACAAGGAGATACCGGACGCGTTATTGGGTTTTGCCCGCGCGCATTCTATATTAAACTCAGAAACAATTAATATCGAAGATGGCAAAAAACCTGACGAATATTTGACGAAATGTTGGGTAGAAACAGCAATACCTATATCAGAACTGCCAGGTATACAAATGCCATTAGGGTTGATAAATTTTGGCATTGTGGTACGCGACGATGATGGTGATGGTATACGCGGCGAGTTAAGATGGCGCGGAAATAAAGGTGAACTTAAATCCGTTGACGGATTAGCAGTCGGTAAATTTGAAGCACAAAACGAGGCAAAGAATGGAAAATCGCTTGTTAAAAGTACTGTTGTTAGCGGCGGGGGCAGCGGGAGCAGCAGCACTGTGGCAGGGACTAAAAAACAGTAAACAACTTGAATTATCAGATTTAGAAATTAATTTGCCCGGTTTACCGTCGCAATTTGATGGTTTTAAATTATTATTCATTACTGATACACATTTACGGCAAAATACCAGTAAAATAGATTTGATTCTGCAAAAATGTGATGAAGCACAACCGGATTTGATTTGTCTGGGTGGTGATTATTGTTTCACCAGCATGTCATCAGATTCCGCTATCCGACTTTTCGACTCATTATCATCACGTTGCAGAACTGTTGGGATACTCGGTAATGCTGATTATCGAATTAATGAAGATATCCGGAAAAGTTGGGCAAAACATATTAAATTACTGGTCAACCACTCTTTATGCCTGCAACGAAATGGAAAAGAATTGTGGATAACCGGTGTGGATGACCCGCATCACGAACGAGATATACTGCCAGTCGCTTTGGCACCGGTGCCGGAGGACGCTTCTGTTATTTTGCTGGCACATTCACCGGAAATTATTAACCGGCCAATTGATAAAAGGGTGAAATTAATATTGACAGGCCATACACACGGCGGACAAATATGTATGCCTGACGGTAAAGCAATATATAACAATATATCTTTACCTGCTGAATTTTCAAGTGGATTGCATGAAATGAATGACGTTAAATTATATATTAGCCGTGGCGTTGGTTCTACGCGCTTACCCATTCGTTTTGCGTGCCCACCGGAATTAACATTAATTACATTGCGAGCATAATACAAAAAATGACAATACAAATTTTAGATGAATCTATTGCTAATAAAATTTCTGCCGGTGAAGTAATTGAACGTCCCGCATCAGTTGTAAAAGAACTGATTGAAAACTCTATAGATGCCGGCGCGACAAATATCGTTATAGAAATTGAAGATGCCGGGAAAAAATTAATTGCGGTTACAGATGATGGAATAGGAATGACTGCTGAGGATGCGGTATTATCATTACAACGACATGCCACCAGCAAAATAGTTACTGCTGATGACCTTTTCTCTATCCGTACCCTTGGTTTTCGCGGTGAAGCAATGCCATCAATTGCCTCGATCAGTAATATGCAGATAACCACCCGCCTGCGCAACGCAGACCTTGGGGTGAAATTAGATATAAATGCCGGCAAAATTAATAATATGGAAGAGATAAGTTGCCCCGCGGGAACCAGAATAGAAGTAAGACAACTGTTTTTTAATACCCCGGCAAGGTTAAAGTTCCTTAAGTCAGACCAGACAGAAACAGGTCAGATAAATGACCTTATTAACGCGTTGTCACTATGCCATAACAAAATTGACTTTCGTTTGATAATTAATGGTCGCGAGTCATTATCACGTCCGGTAGCAGGGATGGAAGGCAGAGTATCTGCCTGGTTAGGGCGTGAAGTAGCCGAATCGATGTCAAAGGTAAAGCTTGAGATACCCGGTATAAAGATAGAAGGATTTGCCGGCAAACCAGAACATTCCAGACCAAACCGCAGTGGCCAACTTTTCTTTGTAAATGGCAGAAGAATCATCAACCGCACCTTAACCCATGCCTTTGAAATGCCATTTGACGGACATTTGGAGCCAAAAAGATTCCCGGTTGGGGTAATCCGCATTTATATGGATCCGGAATTAGTAGATGTGAATGTTCACCCGGCAAAGGCCGAAGTGCGGTTTCATCGCGACGGAGAAATGCATTCCGCCGTACATAAAGCGGTTAAAAACGCGATGTCTGATGTTAATATGGCAAAGACATTATCAACATGGCAACCAGGCCCAGATTCGTTCCGCAGGAATACCGGTAATGAACTGCCGGTTAACACCACTACAAACGAATTGCCACACCTTAACGTTACAACAACCAGTAATATAAACCCGTTACCATCAAATCAAAATCAACACACACCTGCCGCGCCGTCAAATATAACCGGAATCCGCGCCGTCGGTCAGTTGCATAACACATACCTGTTGGCAGAAGGCAGAGACGGCCTACTGATAATCAACCAACACCGCGCCCATGAGAGAATTATTTTTGATAAGATGTTATCCAATTATTCTAATGTTGATTCGCAATTACTATTAGTTCCACAAAATATTCATTTCGACCATACTGAGTTGTCAATAATTCTTGAGAAATTAGAGTCATTCCTCAGTTGCGGTTACGACCTGCAACCGATGAGTGGTCAGAGCATAATGGTGCGCGCAGTACCGGCAATATTATCAACCCGCGATGCCGAAGATACCTTACGGCAAATAATTGCCGACTTGTGTGGAAACACCCACATTGCCTCCTACACAGAAGATAATAACGTCGAAAAATCAATAATGGAAGCCCGAAGAAAGTTCATCGCCATAATCGCCTGTCATGGCGCCCTGAAAGCCGGCAAGTTCCTAACGCTACCCGAACAGCAAAACCTGATAGACGGCCTGCAGGAGTCATCCTCGCCCACCATATGCCCACATGGCGACCCAATTATGATGACCATCAGCAGTTATGAGTTGAATAAACGATTTTATCGGTAGTTTTAATTACCACCATATGAATACAAAAAAAAGCCGCATCCATAAAAATGGATGCGGCTTTTACTTCTTTAGTTAGCTTTTTTCACTGGTGGTTTTGTTGTTCGCACCGGAGGAATATTTGTTGGTTTCTTTTTATCCATTTCCTTCGTTATTTCAACCACCGAATTGATAATATAATCAATCTGTTCTGTCGGATAAATTATGACAGTGTGGTCATCACCATCTTTTATTTCGTCATATCCCACAATATTGCTTTTCGGTTCAGTTATTCTTGTTAACAATTTCATAATTTTGTCTTTATCCGGCCCCGGTACAAATGTTTTTACCCCGGCTTTTACAACACCTGGTATAGATATAAATACAATGTTACGTATTCCTTTTGCCGGCATTTGTTCCATGATACCTGTATATAAATTAGAAGCTATAAATGTATCTTTAGCATCAATTCCTTTTAATATTGATTCTAAAGCGGGCAATGAATTTTTACCAACTGTAACTATCATTTTGTTATTAACATATGCAACACGCATCTCAATATTTGCCATATCCGCTGCAGGTGCTTTTCCGGTCATTGTTGTATCCGGTGCTTTAACTACCAGTCTATAAAGGTCGCTTGAAATACCATTAACTTTTACGACATCTTTCTTGCCAAATAACTTTAATTCATTAGCCATCATACCATTCAGTATGCCACCGGTAAATATAGGGAAAGCCGTAACGATGCCATTCATGGCATCACGGGCACCGGTTTCGCTTTTAATATCATATATTAAAACCATTGATGATGTTGAAGTAGCAGTGTCTTCCGGTAATGTGAAGGCACATGCCCCACCCCGGCTTGTTTGGGCTTGTAATAATTTAACAGCCTTAATTAACGGTGCAGATTTTGCCGGCGAACCGGACGCGGCAATCGTTTTTAATAAAACATTATAGATATCACTACTTGATGGATATCCTTCACCCATCCCTATCTCAGTTGCGGCAGTAACAATATTTTTTGGCATCATAGCAAGTGCTTCGTTTGCCGCATCCGGGGATGCCGGATTCTTTAATGAATTGTCTAATTTTCCACCTGCTATTGGAGTAAGAAAAGTCTCAAGCATTATATTATCGTCAACCATGCCAATGCCGGAATCGGTTGATTTAACTTCTTTCAGCATTTGCTTTTCGAAATCAAGCAATGGGGTGATAAATGGCATAATCAATATTGGCATGTTCTCCTGTAAGACTTCAAAATATTCTTCCCCAGGATTACTGGAGTGCGTTGCAATTGAATATTTGGATTTAAAATTAACGTCAAAATCAATTTTTGTAACTTTAGTTTTATCTTTATCAAATGACAAAACAGCATATTTATCAACCATGTCGAATGTAACAGGTGTGTCTGCCATCTCTTTTTTCTTCATCTGATTAAAGAGCAACTCAAACTTAGCTGTATCAGAAATTGGAATAATAACTTTCAATCCATACATCTTCAGCATTTTCGCAACTTGTTCTTTATCATTTTTCTGTGGCGGTTTCATGCCGCCTTCTTCCAACACACTCATTTGTTCTGCCATAAATTCGCGATATGCTTCTACATCCATAAACATGGCAACATAAACATCACCACGAATATCAATACAGGTATTAATGGCAGCATCGTTAAATTTTCTTCTGATTTCACCTGCTACGTCAGATGGCATCTGATTGGTTTTATCACCTTTCAATTTTACATCCGCAGGCATACTATCAATAAAGCGATCGATTTTTTTGAAAAGTGGTGAATACTCATCAATAATTCTCATGGGATTACTGATTTTAACAACAGTTGTAGCTTTTGAAAGTGTCAATGTCTCCTGGGCAACAGAGATAAGGATACTTGCAATAAATAGTGATGATGCAATAAGCAAGTGTAATAAAGTTTTTTTAGACATAATTAATTTCCCTTCTGGTTTAATCTTGTATAATAATAACCATTTTTTCGAAAAAATGATAGATTTTATAAGATTTTTTATTAATTAAATTTCTTTTATTCTGACAAGATTTCTGCCGTCATGCTTTGCGCAATATAGCATTTCATCGGCAGCAATAATCAGGTCACGTGGTGAGAATTCAGCAAACGGAAACATTGACGCGACACCGACACTGACAGTTAATTTTCCGTGCGGAGAGTTAGGGTGATCAATATCTAACGCTTCAATAGATGCCCTTACTCTTTCTCCCACCGTTTGCGCGCCATGTATTGTTGTACCTGGTAAAATTATAGCAAACTCTTCTCCGCCATAACGCGCAACCAGATCTGTTGACCTTTCAATACATTCAACTGCTGTTTTAGCGACTAATTTTAAGATTGTGTCACCTGCGTCATGTCCTAACAAATCGTTATAATTTTTAAATTTATCAACGTCAATCATAATTAATGACAGATTACTGTTATACCGCATAGCGCGGAACCATTCACGCGTTAAAAATTCATCAAAATGACGACGGTTGGAAATTGCGGTTAATCCATCATTAATTGCCTGGCTTTCCAACACTTCATTCATTTTTAACAATTCTGTCATAGTTCTTTTAAGCATTAACTGGGTATGGATACGTGCAGTAACAACCGGTAATGTAAATGGTTTTAAGACATAATCATTTGCACCACTCTTTAACGCGTCAACAATGGCTTCGCTTTCATCTTTTACGGTAACCATAATTACCGGTAATTGCGGCATTGTATACACACTGCGAATGCATTGCAATATCTGTAACCCGTTAACTACCGGCATCATATAATCCAATAACACTAAATCAAAATCTTCACTTTCCAGTAATTCTAATGCTTTTAAACCGCTTTCAACTGAAACTATCTCAAATCCTAAACGTCGCAACGAACGTGCAAGTAATTCCCTATTGGTTATACTGTCATCAACAACCAATATCTTGCCAGACTGAGTTTCCGGAACAACAAATTTTGAAGGAGGGATATTCACCCAAAAATGCTCATATTCTTTTATCTGGTCTTCGTCACAGATATTCTGTGATAATCTATTTTCACAATATGAACCATCAATCAATTCTACTGCGATATGCTGCATTACATTCACTGAATCAATAATATTCTTTATATCTTCATAAAATGTGCTGTTAGTGTTTAACCACCGCGCGGAGTGCATCGATTCGCAGTAACCTAAAACCGCACCCATGGGCATTCGTAAAGTATGCCTGAAGATTATTCCTATTTCTCGCAATTCAATTGATGGAAGATTTTCTAACTTCATAGGATCAAGGATTTCATCAATCATTAAAACCATTTGTTTTCCCAACATGCTTATACGTTCTGCATCGCTACAAAACCTTTCATCTGTAATGGTATCATCAAATGCTATTAAATCACTGTAACCAATTACAGCGTTCAGGTAATTTGAATAATCCTGACGGATAAGGTTTAACCAGTCACGCATGGTTTTAATATCAAATCTTTCACAATCACTTCTTACCATTTTAAATCTCCTGACCAGGAATTACTGAAATGGTGGATATTTTATTATTGCAATAATTGAAGCCGCTTCCAATAATAAACTATCCAAAACTTGATCTATCTCTTTATCTGATTTATTTTCTGCTGCCTTTTGCATATTCGCCGCAATAGCCGAAATTGATACCGCGCCAACATTTGCTGCAGTTCCTTTTAAGGTGTGGGCAACAGAAAACAAAGAATTATAATCGCGCTTATCGATATCATCCTGAATCTGTTGCAACATTTCTTGCAATTCTTCAACAAATATTACTAATACTTCGTCTGTGGTTTTTTTGTCACCACCCAGACGAAAAGTTAAGTCAATCCGGTTAAAATTATTATCAGATGACATTTTCCCACCTAAATAGTAATAAATTATTTGAAATCTATCAATAATTATATCGCATTCTCAGCAATAATTCAAAAAAATATTAAATATTTAACATGTTTTTAAAATAATTTACGGATTTTCGTTTTTTGCCATTGTTACATGATACCCATTTTGCATAATTACCACGCAAAAAGCATAAAACGAAAATCCTTATGGTTAAAATCAGATAGATAACAGCAACACAAATTTTATTCAGAATTATTCATTTCATGACTTTCGCTTAAGGTCACTTCGACAGGCTCAGTGACCGGTCGCTGAGCCTGTCGAAGCGACCAATTTATTGCAGATTTCTGCTAAAAAGCGAAAGTCCTGTCATCATGACAATTTAATTATTGCCACTCCCTGTGGATTAATTGTTAATTTACTGCCGGTTACTTCTCCGGTGAGTAATTCTTCTTTACCTGATGGAATATCAACTTCACGACATTCAAAACCATGATTAACGATAAATAATAATTCTTTACCGGCACCGGCGCGTATAGTAGCCTCTACACCAACTCCGGGTACATATAAAGGCTTTACAGCAGCACATTTAATAATTTCCGCAGTTATTTTATTATAAAATTCAGCTTCTTTGCTTATTGTACCGACATAAAATGCCGTACCATTCCCGAATTTATTTGATGTCACCGCAGCGTATTGTTTCATATGTAGCTCATCATATCCAGCTAAGATAGTTGCTCCAGCAGGTTTTACCCAATCACAAAAAGATATGGCCGCAAAATCACCGGTTATATCCCCCACTCCTTTATATCCTTCATCCCAGGTAATTGATTCATACTCTTCAATTTTAATGCCCAGACATTCAGATAACTTACCCGGCAATGTTCTGTCATAACACAAACTGGTAGCATCTTTAACACCGGTACGAAAACCGGTTACCAACACCCCACCACATGCAACGTAATTATTCATTTTTTCCGCAATATCATCCGGTAATATATACTGCTCCGGCGCAAATATTACTTTGTATTTACTATATTCAGCAGTTGGGTGAATCATATCTACCGACACGCCTGCATCTGTCAACGCGCGATACCAGCGCATAACTTCATCAGCGTATCTATTTTTGCTGAATGCAGGTTGAATTCTTAATGCCCATAAAGAATCATAATCCCATATTATGGCGACTTCCGCTTTTACTGTTGTACCTTCTAATTCGGAAGATATTTTATGTAATTCTTTCGCTGTTGTTGCCGCTTCTTCGTATCTGCGCGCTGGTATGCCATCATGCCCTAATAACCCATGCCAATATTGTTCGCGTCCCGCGGTACAGGTACGCCATCTAAACCAGACCATTCCGTCGGCACCATGTGCCACCTGCTGATACGCTACACTGCGAATTTCACCAGGACGCGGATTTCGTCCCATTTCTCCCCATCCCGGGCACCCGGCAGTTTGCTCCATTATCCAGAAATTCTTGTTTTTTACCCCGCGCATAATATCCGCTGCTGCTGAAGCGTTATAACGGTGAGTATCCGGTTTTCCATGAACAGGGTAATTGTCCCAGCTAACAAAATCCAGGTCACGCGATAAATCATAATAATCAACTTCTTCATACATTCCCATCAGATTATGGGTCACAAAATGCTCTTTACATGTTTCGCGTAAAATTTTAATCTGGTCTGCCTGGAATCTTACATTATGCCAACTTACAAATCGTTGCCAATCCAAACATAATCCGGGGTTATATGCACCAATGCTTTCCGGCAGAGTTATTTCGCCCCAGGTACCATATGTATGCCCCCAGAAATGTGTACCCCAGGCCCGATTTAATTCTTTAATGCATTTATACTTTGTCCGTAACCAATCCTGAAACTCAGCACGGCAACTGGCGCAAAAACATGGGTCACCTCCAAATTCATTATCTGTCTGCCAACCTATTACATTCGGAGTGTCTTTAAAATGCTCTGCCATTGCCAATGTAATTTTTTCTGACAACATACGGAACGAACCTGATGTGAAGCAATTCTGTTTTCTTACTCCCCATGTTTTCTGTAATCCATTTGAGTTAGTCGCCAAAGTTTCCGGGTACTTACGCGCTACCCAGGCGGGCATTGATCCGGTTGGCGTACCTAATATAGCGGATATGCCATATCTGTTTAAAATAGCAAGCGCGTCATCCAACCATACAAAATCATATTTGCCTTCCGTCGGTTCCATCATAACCCAGGCAAATTCTGCTAATCGCACAACATTAAAACCGGCTTCAGACATCAAGCGGGCGTCAGTTTCCCAACGTTCCGGTGACCAGTGTTCCGGGTAATAATCAACACCTACATACATTTTTCCATCTCCCGTACAAGTTTTGCTAATTTTAAAAATTGTTCTATACCAACCGTTTCTGCCCTGTGAATAGGCTGTATACCGGCATCTATAAGCATATTTTCAACAACTGTTTTTTCAACATCAATAACTGCTGAAGCGTTCAATGAATTAAGGATTGTTTTTCGTCTTTGTCCGAAGGAAGCTCTGACTATTTTAAAGAAAAGTTCACGTATATCATCATCTGCCACTGGCTTTTCATGCATTATAAACTCTACTATTGCCGAGTCTACCCGTGGCGGTGGCATAAAAGATTCTCCGGAAACCTTCATTAGTTTGTTAACATGGGCGAATGTCTGCGCAAATACGGATAGTGAACTGTAAACCTTGCTACCCGGGGGCGAAGATAAACGGTCAACAACTTCTATCTGCAACAGGAAATACATCGCGTGAAAAAATGTGTGGTTTTCCAAAAGGATTTCAATAATTGGGGAAGTGATATAATACGGCAGATTTCCAACGACCACCCAACGTTTCCCTGACAGCAGTTTCGGTAAATCTACTTTAAGAAAATCGTCATGAACAACAGTTACTTTTTCGAATTCTCCCACTGTTTGCCGCAGAACTCCCATCGCCCGGTAATCAATTTCAACCGCTAAAACTTCTAAACCTGCCTCAGCCAATTGCCGGGTAACCGTACCAACACCCGGACCTATTTCTAATATAGGCAGATTATGCGCGGATGCTTTTTCTACTATAAGGTCAACAGCCTCTTTATTCATTAAAAAATGCTGACCAAGACCCTTTTTGGTGTAAAAACCAAACTTTTTGAGAATAGGCATTAAAACGTCTGAATTAGTAAGATCCATTAATGGCAAGTCGCCTTATTAGTTATTTTCTTCAACCGGCAACGGATCGCCCAATACCCCAAGCAACCATTTTACTTTAATTTCCCAATGTGCTGCCGCGCCACCTTCATGACCTGCAAAATACATTTTTATAACCCGCGGTCCGTTTAACCTGTTAAAGACACTGTAAATATTCGTCGGGGGGGCAAAAGAATCCTTTAATCCGGCGCTAATCATCACCGGTACTTTAACAACAGACGCAAAATTTGCCACGTCAAAATATAACATTGTATTTAATATTTTTGCTGTCATCTCCGGATTCTCTCTGATATATTTCACTGCTTCAGGATATGGCCAATTGTTTTTTACATTGCCTTTGTCATCTTTCATACCATAATCAACAACTGAATAACTCATAACATCAGGTGCGACTGCCTTCACCCTATTATCCAAAGCTGCCAACATCACCGCAATTGCGCCACCGGTACCAACACCAGTAACAGAAAGACGTGTCCCATCAACTTCCGGTGATTTTGCCAATACATCCAACGCCTGTAAATATCTTACCACCACTTCTCTCATACCAAAATCATCAGGTGAAGTAGGATTAGTAAATACACGGGTATTCAAAGGAATCTGCTGGTTATCCGGTAATTGCCCGGTTGGTTCCAGCATCATGGTCACCAAACCGCATCCCGCGACTGAAGTATTGGGTTTTGATGCCCGGGTATATTCACCCTGCAACATTAATAACCCCGGGTACTTACCTTTCTTTCGCGGTATTGCCAACCATCCGTAACAACTTCTGTCACCGGACTCCATAACTATTCTGAAAACCTGAACCGTGGCATTGCTATTTTTATCATCCGGTATACGGCGGAATGATACATTCTCTGTTTTTGCTTCATCACCAATTTTTTGCCAGTAATCGTCAAAGTCACTGGGACGGGTTACCGGTAATTGAATCTGGTCGGGTTTGTATCCTATTACAATAACTGATGACTTCTCTGACTTCTCCAATAAAATTGATGATTTAATATTATAAAAATCAGGTATAGTTAAATCGAAATCAAAATCAAAATCCTGGGTCGAATGCGGTCCTACTGTTAAAGTCGTTGTTTTTTTAAATATCTGTTTTCCCATAGAATTATTTATTGAATTGTTAAGCGGTATTTTTAATTCATCATTCGAATTATTTTTTATTGATACAGTAACTTTGGTAGCGTCATCATTTGTCGCTACCCAATCTTTACCACTGAATGTCATTGCCAAATCAGTCAATCGTATCAACGGGGCAGACAAGGGATTTAAAACGCGTGGAACCAGAGTAAGACTTACTTCCTGACCTTGTGGTATATTAGAGCGTTCATATACCTGTTGTCCTGTATCTAATTTCCATATTGCACTACCGCCAAAAATCTCGAGTCTTTCACCACCCGGCATAATCAACGCGATATCACCCCAGTTAAGGGTTGCGGGAACCGCGGCGATTGATTCATCTTTGAGATTCATTACATATTGTAAATTTTTTGACCCTACGAATGTGTAACTTGACGCGTCCGCAACATTTTGACGTAAATAGATATTTAAAAAACCTTCGTTAAAAATATATTTAACCCGATAATATTCTGACGATGCGGTAATAGAGAAGTCTTCTGTTTTTATATCGGTTAAAAATACCGGAGCACGATCAAAAAAAGAAGCTAAACCTAATTTTTCAGAAGTAGTATCAATAAACTCAACATCTTTTATTTTGAATGAATGCAGGTTACCATCAGTCCCGACCACCGCAGTGTAATACGGTGTCACAATATTATATATCCCATTTTGCGCAGTTATTTTAACATCCGGACCCGGTATATCAGCAGCAAATAATGATATAGGAAGTATTAAAAATAAGAGAAATAAATATTTCTGCATGGTAAATATGACACAAAACCTGCAGATTAGTTACATCTGCAGGTTTATAATCGGCCATTTAGGAATATATTTATCTTTTAAACAATATACCATGCCATATTATCATGAATTCAACATGCTATTC
The DNA here is from genome assembly GCA_964573385.1 of uncultured bacterium. GTDB lineage: Bacteria > Armatimonadota > Hebobacteria > CAIYQO01 > CAIYQO01 > JBAXQQ01. The sequence continues at coordinate 2,086 of CAZNLA010000032.1, read as the reverse complement.
AGCTTTTTTTACATCCATTTTTTCTATTTCATTTGACCGCACTTTAATTATTTTCCAACCCTTTAAATGTTTGGCTAACGGGCTTTCCTCCCATAACTCTTTATTTGAGGTAGAATATAATGTGCCACTTTCCGCAGCATCTTTTAATGCTTTTTTAATACCTATATAACGTGGTGCGGATGATGGACGGTCAACAGTTTTAGGAGCATTGCTGTAATCGGCATAACGTGGATTAAATGTTCTGTCAAATAATATCTCAATAACATAATTATCAAAATCACCTTCAGTGCTAGCTACTAAAAGTCCGGTTTTTATATTGCGGATGGCGAAAATAAGACCATCTACCGGTTCCCGTTCCGGTGCTACTGCCTGGTCAATTACCTTATATGATTGATGCATATTCGCTGCGCGCATCGTTAAACGCACTTGATCGCCAATGGCTAAACTTTTCATCTTTATGTCTCCCGGTCAAAGTTGCGGATATTCCATATCATCCGGCTTTGTATAATACCTTTTTTAGATACAGGTAGTCAATAGAGGATTTGAGAAACAAGGATATCAAATTGTCAGGTGACTAATATGACTGCAAATTTCTATAATGCCCAACCCAAATTTCACCCCAACCAATGTTATCAGCGTAATTATTTGCAGTATCATTCATCGCTAAACGGAATGTGCCACTTATGCCGGATGGAACGATATATGAATATCGGCTTCCAATGGGAAATACATATTTTGCGCGTTCTATCGGGTCAGTATTTGCAATTGCGGGTAAATCACCAATGAAACCAACTAACATACAATGGGGATTATTCGGGCAAAACATGGTAGGCCTCGCGGCAGTACTGGTGTCAAACGCGTCACCCTCCGGTGAAAACCACAAATAACCATCTTCATTAAATAAAGTACTATATTCTGATTTCACACTGCCATCTGCATTTTTGAAGCGCGTATCAAGATTTGTCAGACTTATTTTATTTACAAAGTTCCATTTGCTATTAGCCAATACCATGATAATATCGCCTTGTTGTACTTCAATACCGGTATCATACCATTTAAATATTTCCCCAGGTTTTGGCGAACCACCGATATCAGAATCCCCGAATTGACGATAAAATGTACGAACTATTGGCATGTTTAGCGCGGTAGCATTACCCAGTGAATCACCCATCATTTTATTATCAGGAATTTTACCATTTGCCATCGGGAATGATGCCTTATTAATACGCCAGTCGATTGGTGGTGATTTTGTCGCGCCGATTGCAGGACGACGATTTGTCCAACCGGAATTTTTTAATGCCGGTTTATCAATCCATGTTATTGTGGCGGTACCGGCTAAATTAACTATAGGTATTGGCATGGGTTGGTCATTACCCATGCTATGAAATCTGCAGTCGGTAATAATGGTATCAGGTGACGCGTTCGGATTCCACAATCCCGGAAAAAGTGCGGTTGGCCTAATATATTTTTCTGCTCCTGCAGGTAAAGCGCTATATTTTTGCCTGGTTTTCGTTTTAACATCCGGCGAATAAACAACCGTTTTTAAATCACCATTTAAAACATCAGAACCGAACAAATAATATGCCGCCCGGGAATCAGTAATTGGAAAAGGGATACCACTTACTTCTGTAGCGTAACCGTAATAGTTATAATCTCGGGCGTAAGACGAGTTTGTACTGTCACGTCGTGGTATATAATTTGGTCTGGCAGGAAAATTTTCAGGATACGGATCTTTCTCGCACCAAATATTTTTTGATGACAATGAAGCGTCTTCCAGTGTTAAACCAGTAATACCACCTGATGGTATACCACGGGCACCAATTTTCCCCGGTTCCGGCGGATATACACCGTGGTCTTGCTGATAGGCACCAACGCTACGGGCGATAATTTGCAAATTAGATAAACAGGTTGACCGAACCGACCGTTCTGTAGCATTACGCGCAATGGGGAAAATCATCGCCACTAAAATGACAATTAAAGATATTACCACCAATAATTCTATCAGGGTAAAACCTGCGCTATTTTCTTTTTTAATTATATTTGTCATTTATATTATTATTCCATCATTCAGGGTAGGTTAACCATT
>CAZNLA010000031.1:0-21074 GCA_964573385.1 uncultured bacterium | reverse complement strand
TGATGGTGTTATAACCACAGATGAGAATAAATTAGTAACGAACCTGAATAATGTTGCTGAACGACTGACGGGATGGACTACAGCAGAGGCAATCGGAAAACCTGTTGAAGAGATATTTTATATAATAAATGTAAAGACGCGAATGTTAGTTGAAAATCCTGTGGAAATAGCATTGCGTGATAATACCATAATTGAATTAGCTAACCATACATTATTAATATCACGTGATGGTACTGAATACCAGATATCTGATTGTTGTGCGCCTATACGTAATATAGATAATATTGTCACTGGTGCGGTACTTATTTTCCGTAATGTAACTGAAGAATATCGACAACGTGAAGTTTTGCGCGAAAGTGAATTGCGATTTACTCTGGCAATAGCAGGTACCGGGGCAGGATTATGGGACTGGAATCTTTTGGAAAATAGTCTTTATTTTTCTGACCGATGGAAAATGATGTTAGGTTATAAAAGTGATGAGATAGAGTCTTCATTTGCAGGATGGCAAAAATTGTGGCATCCTGATGAAACTGAAAAAATTGAAAAGGCGGTTAGCGATTGTCTTTCTGGCAAAACATCGGCTTATGAGGTAGAGCATCGGCTTTTACATAAAGATGGTAATTGGCGTTGGATAATGGCACGTGGAGATATTATCAGAAACGAAGAAAACGTACCGGTGAGGTGGGTAGGAACACATATAGATATTACCCGGATTAAACAAATTGAGGAAGGATTAAGAGAAAGTGAACATCGTTTTAGCGAATTGGCAGAACATAGTCGTTTTATAAACTGGGAAGTTGACGCTAATGGATTATTTACCTATGTAAGTTCTGTTGTTAAATCTGTTATAGGATATGATTATGATGAAATAGTGGGGAAACTTCATTTTTATGACTGGCATCCGGAAGAAGGACGTGAGGAATTTAAAAATGGTGCCTTATCAGTGTTTAAACTTAAAGAATGTTTCAGTAATCTGGTAAATGCTGTTATTACCAAAGATGGTGATTTACTGTGGGTTGAGACAAATGGTATACCGATAATAAACGAAGATGGCTCTCTGCGTGGGTATCGGGGTACTGACAGAGATATTTCCAAACAGCGACTGGCAGAGATGGAATTGCGTGAACAAAAAGAAGAATTGGACCGTTATTTCGCATCAAGCCTGGATTTGCTTTGTATTGCATCAACCAGTGGTCAGTTTGTTCGGCTTAATCCACAATGGGAAACAATTTTAGGATATTCAATACCGGAATTAATTGGTAAAAACTTTATGGATTATATTCATCCTGATGATATTGAAAATACCATATCCGCAATGTCTATACTGAAAGACGACCATGAAGTATTAAGTTTTGAAAATAGATATCGGTGTAATGATGGCACATATCGTTGGATAGAATGGCGGTCAAAACCATTAGGTTCCATGGTTTATGCTGTTGCCCGTGATATAACCGAAAGAAAGCAACTTGAAAATCGACTTATTCGTTTGGCATCAATTGATAAAATGTTACGCGACACAACTGATAAACTGTTGCTTAATGATCATCCTGAAATTATCATGCCTGAAATACTTGAACAAATAGGTGTGTTTCTCAAAGTATCCAGGGTGTATGTATTTTCATATTCGGATGTTATGGATGCATATTATAACAGTCATTCATGGGTGGCACCGGGAGTAACCCCTCCAATCAATAATCTTAAAAATGTGCCAGAAATAATGGTTAAAGAATGGAGAGATACATTATTATCTGGTATGCCTATAAAGATATCAGATATATCGGAAGCATCAGATATATGGCAAACAGTTCTTTGTAAGCTTGATATAAAAGCAATGTTAGTATTACCATTAATTGTATCAGGTAATCCATTCGGTTTCGTCGGTTTTGACGATACTAATAGTACCCGGCAGTGGCAGGATGAAGAAGTTATGGCATTGGCATCATTGGTTACAACATTCGGACGCGTAATAGAAAAACAGCAATCATCCAATGAATTACAATTATCAATGCATCAACTTGAAGCAAATAATGAATTACAAACAATGCTGCGCATTTTGCTGGAGACATATTCAGCAGTGGATGGCGATATTCCGGCGTTCCTGAAACGTGCGATGATGTTATTATTGGATACACGTCATCTTATATGTCACTCCATGGGTGGTGCAGTATATCTGCCGGATGAAGAAAATGAATGGACAGTAACGTCAAGTGTTTATCGGGCAGAATTGCATCTGTCTGATAAGAAACATGCAGACATTGCGTTGGAAATTAAGAATTATTATAACAATGATATATCAGGAATGCCAAAACTTATAATATCATCTGAAGCATCTGAAGATCCATATTATGTGATTTGTCCATTAAATGCTGGCGGACAAACCCTGGGTATACTCACTTTGTATTTCCATGATATTCCACAATGTGAAGAATCCAAGATAAATTCATTACTGATAGTTTGTCGCACCATTGCAGATATAATGTTGCGTATTAACGCTGATAATGAACTTAACCTGCACCGTGATCATCTGGATACTCTGGTGAAAGATCGTACAGAAGCATTGGAGATTGTGAATAGCGAATTACGTGAAGCGCAGATAGCGACTGAAGCCGCAAATCAGGCAAAAGGCGAATTTCTGGCTAATATGAGCCATGAAATACGCACCCCAATGAGCGGAGTTATCGGTATGACCAGGTTGTTGCTTGATACCACAATGTCTGAACACCAACGGTATTATGCTGAACGTATTTATACCAGTGCGGAAATGCTACTGGGTGTTATTAATGATATTTTGGATTTTTCAAAAATTGAAGCAGGAAAATTAGATATTGAACATGTCCATTTCTCGTTTGATGAAATTATTTCTTATATTGTTGATGTATATAGCGCCAGAATTGCAGAAAAAGGATTGGATTTCTATACTACAATTGATCCGACAATACCGATTACACTACTGGGTGACCCGCTAAGAATTAGCCAGATTGTAAATAACCTTATAAATAATGCGATAAAATTTACTGAAAATGGTGAAATTGAATTGTCAGCACAGGTAAAGTCACGTGATGACAAAAATATTATGCTGGAAATATCTATCCGTGACACCGGTATAGGTATCACAGATGAACAAAAAGATCGGCTTTTCTCTGCGTTTACCCAGGCAGATACGTCTACCACCCGCATATATGGTGGAACAGGATTAGGGTTAACGATATGCAAACAATTATGTAATTTAATGGATGGTGACATATCAATAGAAACAGTTTATGGCAAGGGAAGCACATTTATTGTAACTATCCCATGTGAATTATCTGAAACAAGTGCTGAATTGTTGTTGCCTGATCCGGCATGGACGAAAACCAGGGCATTGGTTGTTGATGACAACCAACTTTCCTGTGAGATAGTTGAAAACTTACTTGTATCATGGGGTTTCACTGTTGAAACGGCACTGTCCGGTGCAGACGCACTGGAAAAATTGAATGTCGCGCAAAAATCTGACTCACCATTTTCATTATGTCTGATTGATTGGAAAATGCCCGGGTTAGATGGTATAGAGACCGCGCAATGTATTAAAGATTCAACTTTTGGAGTTAATCCAACTTTGTTGATGATATCTGCTTTTGACCTTAATTCTGTACGGAATACTGCCGTTGACGCAGGTGTCAGCGGATTTGTGATGAAACCAATCAGGCCGTCTACGTTATATGAAGAGTTGTTAACAGCATTTGGTGTCAGAAAACCAAATAGAGTAAATATTCAGTCTAATAAAAATTTGCGTTTTGATGGGGCAAAGGTATTATTAGTCGAAGACCACGTTATAAATCGGGAAATTGCTATTGAATTGCTGCATGGTTATGGTATTGATCCTATGGTTGCACATAATGGTCGCGAGGCGGTTGATATGGTGCAGTTGTATCCATATGATTTGGTATTAATGGATATTCAAATGCCTATTATGGATGGGATAACCGCAACGCGTGAAATACGGATGATGCCACAATTTGATAAAACAACTTTGCCTATCATAGCCATGACTGCGCATGCTTTGGTGGGAGACGCAGATAAAAGTCTTAAAGCCGGTATGAATGACCACATTACCAAACCAATTGATCATGATATGCTTTGTACCGCGTTAAAGCGTTGGCTTCCGGTATCAGTTGGGCTTCCAACGGATAGCGAAAGAGAAATAATAGAATCACCAAGAGTTGAAAAGGACGCGATTTATAAAATTACTGAACTTGATCATGACGGCGCATTGCGGCGGATGAATGGAAATATGGATCTGTATAAAAGATTGTTATCGCAATTCGTTGACCAATATCAGGATACAGAATCAGAATTGCTAACAGAATTAAATAATGGTGACCGAATTGCTATCGGTAAGCGTATACACGCTTTAAAATCAGTTGCAGGTAATCTGGGTGTTATTGAATTAACAACAAAAACAATTGAACTTGAAAAAGTTTTGATTTCAACAACTGATGATATAACAGAACCGGTGATGGCTGTAATTACAAGTCTTAAGGAAATACTATCAGTAATTAGTGATAACCTGCTTATAAGTTTTAATGATGATATAAATAATAACTCTAAAACAGATGGTCATCTGGATGATTTAAAGTCAGGAATAGAAGAATTACTGGATTGTTTGGCTAATGGCAACGTAAAACCAGCAGAAGAGATAATTAAAAATCTGCAGCAATTCAAATGGTCAGAAAATATTACTAAAAAAATTCATGAATTAGATAATATGCTGTATTGTTATCAGTTAGATGCTGCTGTGTTAATTGGTGAAAAGTTAACTATTGAATTATAAAATTCTTCGGATGAATAGATGAAGTGATCTGTTTTCTTGGATAGTAACTTCGGCAGGTGTAATGACCGGTATAAATTACGGGCTTAATCCTATCGAAGTTATTATTGTAAAATTTTCAATATAGAGAGAGAATTGCAAAACCTGTCTGAATTGTAGGGAATGCCGTGGACGGCATTCCCTACATAATAAAAGAAATAATTGAGTTTTATAAAAGCCTGTAAAATCCATATTTTTATTTTTTTTGCGGATTAAAATAAAAAAAATAAAAATTAAATATAGTTGTGATAAAGTTGTGATAATTTGTCGGTATTATAAATTATAACAATAAATAAACCCGTAAAGGAGACAACTATGAAGTATCTTTATGAACATCTGAACACCTTGTACAGATTAACCACTGTATTACGCAGGTGGTTTATGCTGATTGTTCTTGCCGGTTGTTTTTCCATTAGTCAGGCGGCGGCCTTCAATATGGATCAGACAATTTCTGACGGGGCACAGCGTACAACATTGGCTTTCTCCGGTCTCGCCATGATGACCGGCAATTTGGAAGCGCAGTCATTTTTTCCACCGGGCAAAGTGGCTGACTATACTGGTTTTCAGTATCTTCGCGATAATGATGCTGATAGTATGGGTCATAATACAAGTTTCCTGACAAAGGTTGCCGGCAATGTTATGATAACCCTGACTGATGCCCAATTAACTGAACTTTCTACCCTTGCCACTGCTCAGGCAACCCAGGCAGAACTTTATGGTTACAAACGCTTTGCTTTAATGAAAGCTTTCCGCCGTTTACTGGAAGGTGATGTACCAACCGGGTCAACAGGTTTGAATCTGACTGAAGTCAAGAAAGCATCACGTGAGTTATATCTTATAGATGGACAAATTAGTTTTGACCGGGCTATGCTTTATGTAAAGATTCTTAACTCTCTGGATGCTACCCAAAAGGCTTACCTTGACGCAATGAAAGGCAAAGGTTGGAACTCATGGCCGGATGTTACAGACGCGCAGTTGAAAGCCAGAATGGATAAGTTGCCACAGGGGACATCTGTAGCAGTTATGACCTATGCCAGTGATTTGTTTAGCTGGTACTCGGGTTCATTGGATGCTGATGTTTATTTCTGTCCGGAACGCCATGGCACATACTTTGGCTCTTTCTATATTAAAGACGCTCCCGCCATCGGACACGAGGGATACAGCATTAACGAACAGTTAACCGCCACCGCCGGTGCCGCCCTCTGTGATAGTTCAAAGGGTTATGTAACAGACAGCCAGGCTGCGTTAATGTCAACATTGGTAGACCTGCAGAGAAATAATCTTTATGCCGGGACATCAAATATAGTTGATACACGTAAACAAATCGCTACATTATTGCGGAGTCTATTGGTATCTACATCAACCAGTGCTGCTATTAATGCTCAGGTGCTGGCGTTGTCCGGTACCTACGGCGATTTGGATGGAGAAAATAATTATAATTACGCGACAGTATTTGCGCAGGTTTACAAATCGTTAACAGACGCGCAGAAAACAAAATTGATGGATTTAAGAAAATCTATCATGTCCGGCACATATGCTGATGGTACCGCTTTTGACTTTACCATCTGTAATACCCCTTTTCTGTATTCAAGCGTCATTACCGACAAAACCTTACTGTCACCCTATATTGATGACACTGACTACCTATTCCTGATAGGGTCGGATACTACTGTAGCTACACCGACATTTTCACCATTACCGGGAACTTACAGTTCGGCTACGCAGGTAACTTTATCCTGTACAACAACTGGTGCCACAATTCGTTACACAATTAATGGCACTATCCCAACAACGTCATCAACAATTTATACTGCACCGATTACTGTCAGTGCCACAACGACAATTAATGCAATTGGATATAAAGATTCAATGACACAAAGTGCTACAGCAACAGGCGCATTTGTCATTTCATCATCGACTCAAACAGTTGCTACTCCTACATTTTCACCATTACCGGGAACTTACAGTTCGGCTACACAGGTAACTTTATCCTGTTCAACTTCTGGTGCCACCATTCGTTACACTACTAATGGTACCACGCCAACATCAACATCAACAATTTACACCGCACCGATAACGGTAAGTGCAACAACAACAATTAATGCTATTGCATATAAAAGTTCAATGACACAGAGTGCTACTGCAACCGGAGCATTCGTCATTTCATCATCGACTCAAAAAGTTGCCACACCGGTATTTACAGTTTTACCTGGGACATATACCGCGGCTACAACTGTTGGTATAACCTGCGCGACATCCGCCGCGGTGATACGTTACACCACTAACGGAACCACTCCGACATCGACTTCTGCCATTTACACCAAAGCTATTACTGTAAGCACCACGACAACACTGAATGTAAAAGCATTCAGAACCGGTTTTACTGACAGTGATACCTTAACCGGAACGTATGTAATATCAATTTCAACACAAAAAGTTGCTACTCCGGTATTTACAGTGGCAGCAGGCACTTACTCCGGGCCAACGCAGATTGGCATAACCTGTGCTACAGCAGGTGCTGTAATTCGGGTTACTATTGACGGGTCAACGCCAACTTCAACTTCCGCGATATATAGTTCGCAGTTGATAATCACCAAATCACTCACAATTACCGCGAAAGCTTTTAAATCCGGAATGACCGAAAGTGATTCCGCGTCTGCAGCCTATGAAATTACGGCAATTACTCCGGTGCAGGGTGCAGATTTAATGCTTAAAACCAGCACCGTAAGTCAAACTATTGGTGAGGGGATATTCAGTACCGATGGCAGCCAGGTAGCTGAGAAAACCGCTGCTTCCGGCAAGATAGCCTCTTATATAATCATCCTGAAAAACAGTGGCAACAATACAGACAGTTTCACTGTTACCGGTATAGGCAGCAAGTCCGGATGGTACGTTAACCTGGCAAATATCAGCGGTACTACAGTAACTAAATATGTTATGAGCAGTTCCGGCCTGATAATACCTTTAGTTCCCGCCGGCCGTGTAGTTTATCTCCGTCTGGATGTATCACCATTAAGTGGTACCGCAATGGGCGACACAATAGATGTGATGATTACCGCAACATCTAAGACTAATTCCTCTAAAGTTGACACTGTAAAAGCAACAACTACTAAGGTTTCTTATTACCGTTATTAATTATCGGTATAGAACCATGATTCCTGATACAGCCTGTTACTGTATCAGGAATCATTTTTTTAGTTCTTTTGAAAACTTTTTGTATTAACAATTATCTGAATATAAAGGAGACGATCATGAAAAAGTTAACCGGAATAGTTACATTGCTACTTTGTACTTGTTTAGCATTCAGCGCATTGGCACAGGGGCAAAACCCGCCACCGCGTAATGGTGACAGGCCACCTGCCCGTAATGGTGAAAAACCACCTAAAAAAGATGGTGGCGGACAATATACCCTGGAGCAGGCTATATCTGACCGTGCCCAACTTAATACCATTGCGTTTAGTGGATTAGCTTTTCTGACCGGTTCATTTGGCTGTGACACATTTTTGCCACCCGGTAAAGTATCAGATTTTTTTGGATTTCAATATATGCGCGATGTGCAACAAAAAGGAATGGGACACAATACGGATTTCCTTACCCGTATTGCAAATAACATGATATATATCATCACCGATGAACAAAAAGCACAACTGATTGCCCTGGGTAAAGACCAGGAAAGTAAAGTGAATACACTTGCATACAAACGTTTTCCGCTTATCTTAGCGTTTTGCCGACAATTATCCGGTGATATTCCCACGGGTAGCACAGGACTCGATAAAGATGCTATAAAAAAATGTGTCGCGGATATTTTTACCCTTGATGGTCAGTTAGCCTATCAACGTGCGGAAGTATGCGGATCTATTATCAGAAACCTTGATGATAAACAGAAAGCATATATCGCAAAGATGAAGTTCGCTGATTATTCTACCTGGCCGGAAATGGCGGAACCGTTAGATAAACGAACCATGACACATGGCACAAATGTACTGGTGATGACCTATGCCAGTGAAATGTTTAGTTGGTATGCCGGTTCGGTGGAGGCAGATACCTATTTCTGTCCGGAACGGCATGGAACATATTTCGGTGGATTTTATATGAAAGACGCGCCGGCGATGGGGGTAAAAAATTATACCATAAGCACCAGTTTAACCGGTGACAGCGGAGAAGGTTTTTTAGCGACATTAAATGATGTTCAGCGAGAAAAAATTACCAGTATAGTTGATTTACAACGTGCCGACCTGCAGGAAATAGTAACAACCCGTCGTGCTATTTCAACGGAATTAAGGAAATTTATCACCGGGGGAACCGCGGATAAAACAAAGGTTCTCGCATTGTCTAAGCGTTATGGCGAATTAGACGGTGAAATATCATACTATTACGCAACCCGTTTTGCTGAAGTATGGAAAACATTGACGAATGAACAAAAAGCATCACTGGTGAAGTTGCGCAATATGACTCTTACGCCAAAAGGCGCGTTTGTATATTCTGAGTCAATATCAATTCCACAAATTGCCAATTCTGATGCTTTATTTGCTTTCGCAAAAGCAAAATAATAAAGTTTTATGCAGGCTTTTGCAAAACCCAATTATTTCTATTTTTGGAATGCCGGGGACGGCATTCCATACAATTCAAACAGGTTGTGCAATTACCTCTTTATGAATGTAGATTATTGTTTTAAAAATTAAGTTGTTTAATACAAATTATACCGCAGGCATATTGCCGGCGGTATAATTTATATTAAATGGTGAAATGTAATGCTAAATTTTCTTCTGTAATTGTGATGAAAATGTGATATTTGTGGCGTATTATATTAAACGGGAGAGAAGTTATGAAGTATTTTCAATTTATATTCGTTTTAATATTGTCAATTTCATTGTTTTCGTCAGTTTTTTCGCAGGAAGGCAGAAAAGGTGGAGGCGGTGGCAAAGGTGGCGGAAAAAACAGGCAGGATATAGTGTTACCCACTGACGTTGCTAATAATGTAGCTTTTTCAATTATCTTAAGTTCTCCTACGCAAAAATCTATTGATTTAAATCTATTGTCTACAAATACATTGGACGGCTATGTTGAATATGGCATAACAAAAGGGGTTTATGAACAACACAGTGATACTGTTAATATCCCGGCAAATATTCCGGTTGAGTTGATGCTGAATAATTTGAAGCCAAATACTTGATATTATTACCGTCTGCAAACGAAAACTCCGGGTGGTGCTGTTTACACTGCCGGACAGGAAAATAGTTTTTATACCCAACGGGCACCCGGTAGCACATTTATCTTTGATATCCAGGGAGATTCACACCCTGAACGCCAACAACAGTTTGATGCTTCGCTTTACGCGCAAACATTAAAAGCCGCGGTGTCGGACAAACCGGATTTTTATATGACCATTGGCGATGATTTTAGTGTGGATACCTTGCGGGTTATAGATGCGGATACAGTGAAAAAGGTTTACCTTACCCAACGATATTTTTTGTCATTAATAGGGAAATCCGCACCTCTGTTTTTAGTAAATGGTAATCACGAACAAGCGTCGATGTGTAATATTGATGGAACCGCTAATAATGTTGCTGTCTTGGCGCAAAATTCACGCAATTCGCTATTTTCACAGCCTGTACCGAATAGCTTTTATACCGGAGATAGTCAAAAGGTTGATAATATCGGGTTGCTGCGTGATTACTACGCATGGACATGGGGTGATGCGTTGTTTGTAACAATTGATCCCTACTGGCATTCTGTTATGGCAGTTGATAATCCGTTGGGTGGCGGGCAAAAAACTCGCGATATGTGGAATGCAACTCTGGGGGATACGCAATACCAGTGGTTAAAACAAACTCTGGAAACCAGCAAGGCGAAATATAAGTTTGTTTTTACGCATCATGTTCTTGGTACTGGGCGTGGTGGTACAGAAGAAGCAACATTGTGTGAATGGGGTGGGTATGACAAAAATGATAAGTATCTGTTTGAAACAAAACGACCGGATTGGACCATGCCAATACACCAGTTAATGGTTAAAAATGGGGTTACAATATTTTTCCAGGGGCATGACCACATTTTTGTGAAACAAATACTCGATGGGGTGATTTACCAGTCATTACCGGAACCTGCCGACCCTAATTACACCCTATATAATACTGATGCTTATCTGACCGGCGATAAGTTTTCCAACAGTGGTTATACCCGGGTAATTGTCGGTCCTGATAAAGTAACGGTTAATTATGTTAAACAATACATGCCAAAAGATGAAAATGAAACGCAAAAAAGTGGTGATGTAGTATACAGTTATACTATTCCTGCGAAAAAGCTATGATTTTTTATTTACATGACCTTCGCTTTTATGGAAAAATTTGTTTAAAATGGTCACTTCGACAGGCTCAGCGACCGGTTACTGAGCCTGTCGAAGTGACCTGAAGCGAAAGTCCTGTATTTACATAGATTGCCGGCAGAATTACAGGTTTTAAAATGAGTCTGCTAAATATTATTTGATATCTGCAAGCGAAAAAGGAATCGGACAATGAAACAGGACAAAAAATATTTTTATTTCACAGTATTGCTGTGTGTTATGACATTTGTGACGTTATTGTATAGCGCGCAGGAAAAACCCAAGCGTAATGGGCAAACTGCAACGCCAGGTCAATTTTTCACTGATGTACCGGCAAATAATTTTGATATAATTCTTACGCGTCCAACGAAAAACAGCATGACGGTAAGCATATTGGCATATCAGAATATGCAGGGGTATCTGGTATATGGCACAAAACCAGGTATGTATACATTACAAACCCCTGGTCAGCAATTTGATAAAGATAAACTGGTAATAATTATATTGAAAAATCTGCAATCTGATACCCGCTATTATTACCAGTTTCGTTATCGGTTTACTGCTGATCAACAATTATCGGCCTCTGCAGAATATACATTTAATACCCAAAGATTGGTGGGTAAACCTTATTGTTTTACCATCACAGCAGATTCACATCTGGATGATCGTACAACACCGGGTTTATATTTAAAATCACTGCAAAACTCATTTGATAATAAGCCGGATTTTCATGTCGATCTGGGTGACACCTTTATGACAGAAAAACATGCTAATCGGGATAGTGCGTTAAAACAATACCTTGCGCAACGGTATTACTTTGGGCAATTGTGTCATTCCGCACCATTATTTTTAGTAATAGGAAATCATGATGGCGAAACTGTGCGGGAACAGGACGGCACAGCAAATAGCCTTGCTGTTTGGTCAAATACCATGCGGAAACAATATTTTCCAAATCCTGTTCCTGATCAGTTTTATACAGGTAGTAATACCACCAGTCAATTCGCCGGACAACTGCAAAATTATTATGCCTGGACATGGGGAGACGCGCAGTTTATAGTGTTAGACCCGTATTGGTATACTCCGCGCCAACGTGGTGTGGATGATAATTGGGCACGTACACTTGGCAGTGAACAGTACCTTTGGCTTAAAAATACTCTGGAAACCAGTAAATCAAAATATAAGTTCGTTTTCATTCATCATCTTGTGGGTGGTATTGGCAAAGATGCCCGTGGTGGCATAGAAGCAGCACAATTTTATGAATGGGGTGGGAAAAATGTTGATGGTTCTGAAGGCTTTTCCGCACATCGACCAGGTTGGGCAATGCCAATTCATCAGTTATTGGTGAAAAACCATGTTTCTGCCGTTTTTCATGGGCATGACCACCTGTATGTAAAACAGGAAATGGATGGAATTATTTACCAGGAAGTGCCACAACCAGGGTGGGAAGGCAGGTTTGACAGTAAACGCGTAACTGAATATGGTTATGTAAAAGGGATAATTCTTGGCAGTTCCGGCCATTTACAGGTGAAAATGGCAGATAATGGTGCAACTGTAGATTACATTCGCGCGGTATTACCTGAAAAGGAAACCAATAATCTGAAAAATGGCACGGTGGTGAGTAGTTATATTATTAAGTAACATAACTTTCACTTTCAAAGAGAAGAGATACGACAGTATGCGCGAGTCAGTTACTGAACCAACTACCCATTTTGAATGATGATACTCTGTTTAATTACAGTCTATTTTGGAACTACCTATTGACATTCGTGTGATAATATGTTATAATATACTCCCAATATAATTATATGGTTATTTTATACAAGGAGATAATATTATGAGAACATTCAGAGAAATTTCAATGGAATTGGCCGTTAATCTGGAGTCAAAATCATCAGAGGTGATAAAAGATTTATCTGTTAAAGGAATTTATGAAACTGTAAAAACATTTTACCTTAATCTTGATACTTTTGTGAGAATACCGGCATATTTATCTAAAAAAATCACCGATTTAATTTTAATTTGCGAAAATATTGCTACTTGTTGTATCGGCGCAATTGCAGTGTTTTACAGAAAAGATATTTCTTATGCGATTATATCCGGTGACATTGCTGATTTCTATGATATTAATATCGATTATGGCGAAGAATTTATAAAAAATTCCCCGGCAGATAATTTTTTGAAAATTAAAAATAAATATCTGCAACTGGAAAGATTAATGTTGCAAGAAAATCCTAACCCGAACTATGTTGAATATACCCTGCGTGATTTGGCAAGTTTTTGTATTATGGTTGTTATTGCTATGGAAAACACCATGGAAAAAAACAAGAAAGATATTGATAGCGGCAAATTATTACAATAAATAGAGGCAATTGCAAAACCTGTCTGAATTGTAGGGAATGCCGTCCCCGGCATTCCGTACAGAATAAATAGAAATAGTTGGGTTTTGCTAAAGCCTGAATAGATAGCTGATTTTTGATAGCAGCAGTTATGTTTTTAAAGTAAAAAAACAACTGAATAGGTCAAGGTGAGTTTAGGTGACAGTCCTGTTAATATTTAGTCGCTTAAATGGAGGCAATAAGTTGAAAGTTAAAAAACATGGTTTTACCCTAATAGAATTACTGATAGTTATTTCTATAATTTCCGTTCTGGCGTCTATTCTTTTTCCGGTGTTTTCCCGCGCCCGCGAGAAAGCACGACAGGCGACATGTATCAGCAATCAACGACAATTAGCCGCGGAATGCATGATGTATGCGCAAGACCACGAAGAGTGTTTACCGCCCAGTAAATCTATATGGACCGATTTGAAGGTAGATCCGGGGATGTTAATTTGTCCGACCAAAGGTAAAAATACACCTAATGGATACTTATATAACGATGACCGTGATATGGAAAGTCTGGGAAAAATAGAAGACCCGACGATGGAATGGGTGACCGCGGATGGGAATTCGGTGGCGGATAATCTTCCTAATATAGGTTTTTTAATGATGCAATGGGAAATGCGGCATAGCGGTAGAGCACTTTATAGTTTTGCTGATGGTCATGTCAGTGTTACCACACCAACCCACGAAAGATTACCGGTATACCTGGTGTTGGATTGTTCAACTTCAATGGCAGGTGCCCCTATACAATGTGTTCAGGATGGGATAAGTATGTTGCTGACAGAATTAAAGGCGGACCCAAAAGTTCTTGAAGCAGTTTCTATAAGTGTTATCACATTTAATAAAACCGCGCAGGTTGATGTTCCCCTTACCCCTATTTTACAATTTCAAGTGCCAACTTTGACTATTGGTAATTATACATATTTAGGCGCGGCGTTGACGTTGCTGTATGATACTGTAAAAAAAGATATTCGCAAGTCAACAGCAACACAAAAAGGCGATTGGATGCCGTTGATATTCCTGATGACAGATGGGAATCCAAATGATGCCTGGGAAGGCCCGGCAGATAAAATCCGCCAGGAGTGTCCGGCGACATTCTTTGCCTGTGGTGCCGGTCCTAATGTAAATATAACAACATTGAAAAGAATAACAGAATACGCGTTTTTACTGCAGGATACCGACCCGGGCACATTTTCACAATATTTTAAATGGGTATCATCATGGGTATCTTATCTGTCAGATTAATGAATTAATAAGTTTATCAGTTGTGAAATAAAGGAAAAAATAAACCCTGAAAGTAGATATCTTTCGGGGTTTATTGTTTTAGGTTGTTAATAACCAAAGCCGTAAAAAACAGTATTTTTAGGATGAACTTGTCGATGTGACCACAACCGAAAACCAAAAACTGAAAAAATGTCTAACTTATTTTGATCAGGTTGTTATTTGATTGTTAAGTTAAAAAGTTTTCATTAAAAAAATATTTAATAATGAGAAAACAATTGACATATGGGGGGATGTTAGTAGTATTATTACTGTAATTTAATCATAAATAATTTGCCGGTATCTTATTTAACATTTATATAATCGTAAAATGGAGACATTAAGATGAAAAATGATAAACATGGTTTTACATTAATAGAATTACTGATAGTAATTTCTATTATTTCTGTTCTTGCGTCTATTCTGTTTCCGGTATTTTCCCGTGCGCGGGAAAAAGCGCGGGCTGCTACATGTATCAGTAATCAGCGACAATTGGCCGCGGAATGTGTAATGTATGCACAGGACCACGAAGAATGTTTGCCACCTATCAGATCAGTTTGGACCGACCTGAAGGCAGATCCCGGGATATTAATTTGTCCGTCTAAAGGTAAAAATACACCCAACGCATATTTGTATAACGAAGATCGTGATACGCAATGTTTGGGAAGAATAGAAGACCCAACAATGGAATGGATGACCGCGGATGGAAATTCGGTGGCGGATAATATACCCAATATAGGATTTTTAATGTTGCAATGGGAAATGCGGCATAGCAATCGGGCAGTTTATAGTTTTGTTGATGGTCATGTCAGCGTTAATGTACCAACACATGAACGATTACCGGTATATATGGTATTGGATTGCTCTGGTTCTATGTCTGGTAACCCTATACAGTGTGTTCAGGATGGAATAAATATGTTGCTGACTGAATTAAAATACGACCCCAAAGTGCTGGAAGCGGTTTCTATCAGTGTTATCACATTCAGTAGCACAGCCAAATTGGTTACTCCACTTACCCCTATTTTGCAGTTTGAGGAACCAGTTCTTGTTGCGGGTGGTGGCACTTCTTTAGGTGCGGCGTTGACACTGCTTTATGATACAGTTAAAAAAGATATTCGTCATACGACAGCAACTCAAAAAGGTGATTGGATGCCGTTGATTTTCCTTATGACAGATGGAAACCCTACTGATGCCTGGCAGGCACCGGCAGATAAAATCCGTACAGAGTGTCCGTCTACCTTTTTTGCCTGCGGTGCCGGTTCTAATGTAAATCTTACCACTTTAAAAAGAATAACAGAATATTCATTTTTACTACAGGATACTGATCCTGGTACATTTTCACAATATTTCAAATGGGTATCATCATGGGTATCTTACCTGTCAGATTAGTTTAACAGGTATTTATTGCCGGTGATATAATTCGCTAAAGGGAAATTCGACAGTCATATCCACCGGTTGCTGAGTCTGTCGAAGCGACTATTTTCAAGTATATTTATTTTAAACCGCGAAAGTACAGTAATAAAAAAGAAACCCCGAAAGAAATATATCTTCCGGGGTTTCAGGTAACTATGGTCATTCCTCCTGACCCTCCAAATCCAGATATTCTGGTTTATTTTTATGTGCTAAGGACCTTACGCTTTCCGGACAGATTGCTTTTTAAAAGCCTTTAATATTGGAGATCTACTGTCTCCTGTTTTTCCGGTTTTTCGTGTTGGTGAAAGCACCAGTCTATTATTATTATCGTCATCTTTTTGCCATGCTAAACAGTTATTTTGAATTATTTTGAAAATTTTTTCGTTAAAATGTGTATGAATAATAATAGGGGTATAATTTTACAGTGACAGCGAGTGATTTCCGCGCTATAATGACAACTGTATAGATTACCATATATGGGGGATTTATGAAATTTAGGTTATATATTCTTTTGCTGTGCTTGTTGCCCGCTTTAATATTTGCTGTTCAGCCCACAACATTGCAGGTTATTGATATCCGCAGTAAAATTGCTGATGCCGATTTTATGGCGCAGATGATGTCTATGCAGGGTACTATTAATAGACAGAATGAACGCAACCTGCCGGCGGTATTCCTGATTCGCAACAATAATGATATTTATTGGGCTGATGTATTAACCAATACTTATCGGTTAAAAAGAGAAAATATACCATTTGATAAAGCTTTTGAATTGAACAAAGCTAATTTTAAGTCACAGGTATTGTATGATGCCATAGATAAACCGTGGAATCGTTCTGTTGCCTTGGCGTTTGCCGGTGCCGCAGACGAAGCAGCAATAGCAACAACAACAGACCTGGGATTGCCGTCACTTGATTTCCCAAAGGATGGTTGGGATAATCGCGTAGATGCCTATAAATGGGAAAAACAGAATCTGGGTGATAAAACCAGTAAAGATTGGCTCGCATTAATCCCGGAAAGTGGCAGTGGTATAATGGACATGATATCAGTTAAAAAGATGATGGCCATTGACCTTGACCCGGATGAAGAAGCAGAGAAAAATCTTCTGGAAAGTTATGTTAAAGATGTAAATGATATGGGGAAAATAATAGGTTTTCCTGATAAACGCACAGATGATGTGGAAAACGCGCAGATTAACCTGTTAAGTATTATTGGCGACCGTGATTTGCGATATCTGCCGGCACGTGCTATCGGTAATTTATCATGCTTTATGCGTTTTGAATCCGTCAGACCGTATCGTCAGTGGCGCGATGAGATTGTGCCATTTTCAGCAACAGATGATAAAAAAGTACCCAACTGGCTGGTGTTGATATATGATGGTGGCAGCGCAAGGTATGATGGCGCTCAGTCAATTGACCACTCCATGTTGGCATTGTCTTTGTTAGAAGATAATGCTATTAAAAAAATCCCGGTTGGCATTGAAGTACCGATGACCATTAACGACCTGGCGCCACCGGTATATTCACAGCTTATAGCCCGTCAACGTGCCACTTCTGCGGAATTAATAGCCGCCCCAAATGGTGATGGTTGGGCCATACCACTGTCCATGAATGATAACAGTTTGTTCATACTTGGTTCGGCGGAAAAATCGAAGAAGTTGGATTTAAACAGTCTTGTTCTTCATGACGAATCTGCTGATTCAAAAAAATGTGCCGGTTTATACACCATGATGTCCGCGGCAGGATGGCGCAGCACATTTGTATATCCAACAAAAAACTTCACCGAAAAACGAACTGGAGTCACCGGGGTAATGCCGGGATTCACGGCAATTCTCGGTTTTGATCAGGCAAATAATCCTGCTGAATTATTGAAAATACTGGATACGAAAAACGAAAGTAATTTCCGCATTGTCTTTATCAGTCCATATGGTATACCACCGGCGGTATTAAAAAATATGTTGCCTGAAATAGAAAAGAAAAATACCCTGATAAGCCCAACACAGGCAATGCGCGAAATGGAAGAGTTTACCAGAGTTAAAAAGATATTAAGCGCGGACAGCAAAACAACACGCGGTGAACCTACATTAACATTAGCCACCCCGACAATTGCCGGTGGTGACGCGCCACGGGTATATTCGCCGATTACGGTTAATGTTCGCGTAACTGCCGGTGGAGGCACACCCAATGTAATGTTAGCGCGTTTGCAATACGAAACTCCGGATGGCAGAGTCGGCGCGTCTGATATGGTACGCACCGGAAATAGTAATAATTGGAGCGCGATAGTTCCGCCATCATTACAGGAAGGCACATATCGCATTCGTGCGCGCATGGTGGATGGTGTTGGTGGCGGCATATCTTTTTCGCCACCGTTAGAGATTAATTTTGCTGCCCCTGACCTTGATGGTGATGGCGCAAATGACGCGTGGGAAAGTTATCTGGGTACTAATCCAGCCAAAGCAGACACCGATGGAGATGGCTTGCCGGATGGCATCGACCAGCAACCATTAACCCGTAATATCAATATTCAACCATTATCACCCATGTATATCGCGCCGGAAGATAAGATTATTTTAGTTGATGCCGGTACCAGCACAGTTGGCAATGATGGCCGCGATATTCCGGATGGCACGTCAATATCATATAAATTACCGGTTGGAGATATCGGTGCGGATTTCGCCGCATTGCGTATTGTAACTGCCAGTGTTGTGGAAACCCCGGGACGTACCGGATGGGTTACATCGTTAAAAGATTATATGCAAACGCCGGAAAAATTATCTGTCGGCAGTTTGAATGTTAAATTAACAGCAAAAGATAAGCCAATGCGAGTGATATCAGTTGGCCTGGTTAGTAACCCCAAAGGTCCATATTTAGATAAACTTGAGTTGTCATGTGCTGATAAACGCGCGGTAGATATTATCCCCGGGAAAATGCCGATTAATGTTAAAACAGTTGTTTATTCACCTGCCGGAATAAGCGAAGCGAAAATATTATATGGCTTATCTTCAAAATCACTGCAAAAAATTGCGTTGCAGGGAGACAGGCTTAAATCTACTTTCACCGGGATTATTCCGCCACAACCTGACGGCACCATTTTATTGTATTGCGTATACGCAAAAGACAATGAAGGTAACGAATCGGTATCACCATTCCAGACCATTGCTATTGGCAAAAATAAATCACATAGTGTTGCAATGCTGGCCGGTCGTGATATAAATGGTGATATGCGTAATAGTTCATTATGGAACGGTATAGGCCGTGGTACCGTTGCGGCATCCGCGACCGACAGTGGTCTGTTCCTGGCGCGTCCGGGCAACTATTCCGTATGGGCATTGGCAGCACCGCGGGATCGTGGATTGACGATAAAAATTGAAGAGAAATCAAAAGCAGCAACTGCTACTGATGTAAAAATGACTGGCACAATTCCTGCTAATCTTTCCGATGGTTGGTTCCGTGTTGGCAACTTCTCAGTATTGGAAGGCACTAAGTTATCTCTGGTTGTCACACCAACAGGTTTTGCTGGTTACGCCGGATATGGTGAGGTAATTATCACCCAGGATACATCATTTACACCACCGGCAAAGAATGTAACCATTGACTGGATTAACGGATTATCAATAACCGGTATTCAGGATGGCATGAAATTAACCCGACCATTATCAATTAACGCGTTTGCAACCGGCAATATTGACGCAATCCATGTGGTCGCTAAAAGATTTGGCAGTGGTGTAAGCAAAGGCGGCAACGATAATTGGACCATAGGTACTGACGGTCATCTGGTTATTGACCAGACAGAATTAGTAAGCGGAACTTACCAGATTATCATCAGTGCGGATGCTACTTATAAAAACAATAATAGTATGACAACCATACCACTGGTACAACAGGAATTTGTTATTGTTGTTCCACCAAAACAAAATTAAAATGGGTTTCTTCTGAATAGCGTAAGTATAAACGGAACGTCATTTCTGACGTTCCGTTTTTGATTTATAACCATAGATAGTTGAATGCTGAAGATAACATTCCGTACCACCTGCAATAACACTTATTCTGATTTTATTACATGACTTTCGCTCAAGGTCACTTCGACAGGCTCAGTGACCGGTCGCTGAGCCTGTCGAAGCGACCAATTTCTTGCTGATTTCTGCTGAAAAGGAAAGTCCTGTTATTAACTCAACAGGTTTCTGTTTTTACAATAAACTTTTTATTTTTGCTTTTGATAGCTTTTATAAATGATTCCAGTAATTTCTCATGGTTCAACTGTTTATTGTGAAATAAATTGTTCCATTTTATATAAAATTGTCGTTTTTTAGGGGTATCATCAATAATCATACACGCATTCACCAGCATAAATCCGGTGGTGTTTTTTAATTGTAGCAAGGTGAAGTTGTTTGCGTATGTAATTAACGATTCAATGTCAGAAATTGGTACTGTAACAGAGCATTTATTTGATATAAATGTGCAGGTACTATCGTCAATGTCAATCTGGTAAAAAGCTTTTCTGTAAACGAATATTTCGACAATCGGGTATAAACTGAATATAACAAGGATGATGGGAAGTGAATAATTTTTATGATGAAACATCGCAAAGAAAACAGATGCTATAGCGACGCAGTATAATAAAAGAAGAGTGATAACCTGTTCTTTTATTAAGTTTCTGTATTCTTTGTTGTAAAATATAGTTTGATGCAAAATAAATTATTCCTTGTTTGCTATTAAATTATACTCTTAAATCCATAATGATAAAATAGATTTTTTAAGCTATTTATCTGTGGCAGCGAAAATGCTGTTATCTATTCAGGCTTTTATAAAACCCAATTATTTCTATTTTTTCTGTAGGGAATGCCGTCCCCGGCATTCCTCTT
>CAZNLA010000030.1:0-21621 GCA_964573385.1 uncultured bacterium | reverse complement strand
CGGTGATGCTTTCGGCGTGTTCGCGCGGGTTGGCTATCGTCGCACTGCAACAGATAAATTGTGGATCAGATCCGTAATGCGCGCAGATACGGTGCAATCGCCGCATCACATTCGCCAGGTGCGACCCGAATACCCCGCGGTAGGCGTGTAATTCGTCAATTACAATATATTTCAAATGCGAGAAAAAACGATTCCAGCGGATATGCTGAGGTAAAATTCCCTGGTGCAGCATGTCAGGGTTGGTCAGCAACACATTACCATTATCCCGGATTTTCCGACGCAGATTCTGTGGGGTATCACCATCATAGGTGCCAGCCAAAAAATTAATACCCGCTTCCTTCGATTCAAACTTGCCAATCGACCGCAACTGGTCCTGGGTCAACGCCTTGGTGGGAAACAGGTACAACGCGGTTGCACTCGGGGCTTCAGCCAGCATCTCCGCCACCGGAATATTGTAGCATAACGTTTTGCCACTGGCGGTTCCGGTTACTATCACCACATTATTCCCGGCGCGTATCTCCTCGATTGCCGCCACCTGGTGAGAATACAAATGCGCTATCCCCATCCCGCGCAAAACATCCTCAACCGCCGGGTGCAAACCATCCGCCACAATGCCATAACGCGCATTCCGTGCCGGCAATTCCCGCACCGCCGCCACCTGCCCGTCATACCCACGTTGTTTCTTCAATCGCTCAAAAATATCCCCGGTCACATCAACCCTCGCTTATATCGGGATTATACATTTTTTAAAATGTAAATGCAAATGTTTGTTTGATTAAATTTGCAAAACAGCCTGTATTTTTATAATATTCATTCACATGATTAACGCTAAGGTGTAATCTCAATACAAATCCGACCGATCCGACAGATATGACAGATATTTGACCTAATTGTTGTATTAATTTTACTTAAATATTCTGGTACAATATTTTTAACAATAATCATCACGAGAAACCAATGGATTTCATAGAAAAACTTAAAGTACATAAAAATATTGACTTGAATGAACAGCAGGTTGAGGCTGTTAATACCATTGATGGGGCTACCCTGTTGTTGGCGGTACCCGGCAGTGGCAAGACCACGGTCGTTATATGCCGCATTGGCAATATGCTTTATACCCATAAAATATCACCGGAGGATATTTTGACCCTTACCTTCAGCAAGGCGGCAGCAAATGATATGACGGAACGGTATAGAAATATCTTTGGCGATAAATTCGCGCCGGTCCTTAATTTCCGCACCATTCATAGCTTTTGCCTGGAGGTAGTAAACGATTATGTCCGTGAGAATAATAAAGTTAAAAAAGAGATACTGGATAATCCGGTACTTATTATTCGTGGTATAGGGAAAACACTCACCGGGCAATTTATGGACGATGAACAGGTGAAAAATATCATAACAGAGATATCTTTTCATAAAAACATGCTGAATCCGGATAACCAGATTAAAAATAGTGAAATTGAAAACTTTGCGGAGATATATCGGCTTTATGAAGAATATAAGAAAGATCACCGATTAATGGATTATGACGATATGCTGTATAACGCCTATTACGCCTTAACAAAAAACAAACAGATTTTAAAAAAATACCATGACAGATTCAAATATATTAACGTAGACGAAGCACAGGATACGTCATACATTCAACACAAAATTATCCAATTACTGGCAGTAAGACACAACAACATATTTATGGTTGGCGATGAAGACCAGAGCATTTACGCCTTCCGGGCAGCATACCCAAAAGCGTTACTGGATTTTGAAAATAATTACAAAAACGCGAAAATATTAAAAATTGAGCAAAATTACCGATCAACACAATCAATAGTGACTGCCGCAAATAGCTTAATAAAATATAACAAAGAACGTAAAGAAAAAAATATGTTTTGTGAAAATATAAGTGGTACAAAAATTATATTTACACAGTTGAATGATTTACGCGAACAATACAACTATCTGGTACAAATGATTAATGATAATCAGGACAAAATGAATATCGCCATTCTGTATCGTAACAACAATTCCTCGGTGCCAATAATTGACATGCTGGATCGCGCAAATATACCGTTTTACAACCGTGAAAACGACTTTTTCTTCATGAATCATCTGTTGGTAAAAGATTTTATCTCGCTGATTAAATTTGCGCTTAACCCGTCAGATATTGAATCTTTGGAGAAGATTTATTATAAAATAGATGCTGGTATTAACAAACAACATATTGAGTTTCTGAAAAAATCAATGCCTGCGAAAAAAAATGCCATTGATTTTCTTATTCGTAATCATCAACTGAGTAAAAATGCCGTTAAAAGGGCGAATTATTGTAAAACAAACCTGGAAAATATTGAAAAATATTATGCTGCCGACGCGGTTAGCCGCATTGAAAAACAATTGAGTTTAGAATGGTATTTGAGTAAAGGTTTCTCAGAGGATGATTTGAACCAAAAACTTGTCGCCATAAAATCCATTGCCAATAAGCATAAAGATATACACGATTTCCTTAACAGATTCACCGAACTTGAAAAACTGATTAAATCACCGACAAAAACATCAAGGCAAGTAACCCTGTCCACCATCCATTCCAGCAAAGGTCTGGAATTTGATAGAGTAGTGATAATTGATGCCATTGAAGGCCAATTTCCCGCACAGGATGCAATAACATTATTTGAGGAAGAAAGCCAAAGAACGTTGTTGGAAGAAGAAACAAGATTATTTTATGTCGGTATAACCCGTGCCAAACATGAACTCGAAATTATATCAACCACAAATATCAATAACGTTCCAACACAAAAATCAAGATTTATAAAAATACTTGCCGGTAATTATAAAGAACAGAAGGGTCTGAAAAATGAAGAGATATCTAAATATGTAAAACCTGATAAAAATGTACCATTTTGCACCCAGTCAAATCCATTTCCATCAGAAAGTAATGTTAGGTTATTAAAATTGCGACTCGGTAGCAAAATAAAAGAAAAAACAAATGGAAAAGGCATCGTAATAAGTAATAATCAGGAGAAAATAAAAGTCTATTTTGATAACGGTGTTTCAAAATCATACGTTTATCCCGATTGCGTTACAAGTGGTTTGATAACTATAATTAAGGAATAATTACACACTACAGTCACAGACTTCATAACCTTATTCATCAGATTAAACAAATTGAAATCAGATATCTATATTGCAGGTTAATACAATATTTCAAAGAAAATAGTGACATAAGAATTTATTTGGAGTAACTGATTATGACATATAAAGGCAAATGGCACGGCGATGATAAATATTTCGGTTTGCATTATGATTTGCATGCCGGTGCAAATGATACCGTACTGGGTACGCGTTGCAGCGAAGACGAATTGGTACCAATGTTGAAGATAATGGCACCGGATTTTGTGCAGACAGACTGCAAAGGACATCCCGGTTACACCAGTTGGTTCAGTAAGGTAGCCAATGCGTCAGTGCCGGAAGGATTAACACATGACGCGATGGCGCAATGGCGCGCCGCCACCCGAATACTTGGCTTACCTTTGCATTGCCATTATTCCGGCGTGTGGGATCAGGCGGCAGGTGCAAAACACCCGGATTGGTGTGTGGTTACTGCCGACGGTAAAGGTGCAGGAGCACCATTCGGCCAAAACGCCGGCGCCCCAACATACGAGAAAATGTGTCCGCGCAGTCCATACCTTGACGAATTGATGATACCGCAAATGCTGGAATTAATTGACCGTTATGAAGTGGATGGTTTTTGGGTTGATGGCGATTTATGGGCAGTTGAACCATGTTATTGCGACAAATGCCGGGCAGCATGGACGCAACAAACAGGTATTGCGGAACCACCCACCACCTTTGAAGACCCCAACTGGCCACGATGGTGGAACTTCACCCGGGAATCTTTTTACGAAGTCGTCACAAAATATTGCGACGCGGTGCATAACCACAAAGAAGGCGTATTAGTATGTTCAAACTGGCTGCAAACCTTCAAGAATCCGGGGAAACCGGCGGTACCGACTGACTGGATAAGCGGCGATAACTCATGGGTGTGGGGGTTAGACGGCAGCAGATGCGAGGCGAGATTCCTTTCCACCCGCGGTAAACCATGGGATATCATGTTATGGAACTTTTACTGTTCCCATGGTATGGGACAACCAGAGTCACCATGGACAGTAAAACCACCGGAAATGCTGATGCAGGAATCCGCGGTTTTGCTGGCATCCGGCGGAAATGTGCAGATATATGAACACCCGCCTGTTCGCGATGGCCGTTTGGTCGAATGGCGGCAAAAACGCATGGCAGAAGTATCAGAATTTGTGAAAGCCCGCAGAGAAGTTTGTCAGCATACTGATTCATTACCACAGATAGCCGTATTGCATTCGGAACACCACCTGTATGCTGATGTCCGCGGTAACAACATGATGTGGAATGTTGACGCGTCACCGGTACAGGGGGCAGTATTCGCCATGTTGGAAAACAGTTATGGCGTTGATATCCTGGACGAATGGGCGTTATTGCCGCGATTAACGGAGTTCCCGATGATTGTGGTGCCGGAACAAACTGATATGTCCGCTGAAATGGTTGACGCGTTAAAAAAATATACGCAGGAAGGCGGCGCGTTGCTGGTATCCGGCAGTGGCATGTATAACCGTTTCGGTAGCGAATTCCTGGGATTCGCGGGTGAAGAAACAGAAAATGATAAGTGCTTCGATATACCCGCAAATGACGGTTCGGTGCCACTTTTTAGCAAAGAATGGCGTTTGGGAACCACCACTACCGGCACAGCACTGGGCAACATTGGCCGGGGAAGCTTGCTGGAAGACAAGATAATGCCTAACCCGGCAGCAGTGATAAACCAGGTCGGCAAGGGACAGGTACTTTACGTACCGACAGCATTGTTCCGCGATTTTGCCCATAACCGCTACCCCATGACCCGCAGTTTTATCGGCGAAATAACAGCAAAACTTCTGCCAAATCCGGTAATTCGGGTAAAAGCACCGACCTGCATTGACGTAACATTGCGACAACGCGAAGATGAAATTATCATCCATTTCGTTAACCGCATCAGTGGTATCCCAAATACCCCGAACAATGGCGCCATTGATGAAATACCACCGGTAGGACCAATCATCATACGGTTAAACATGGAAAAAGCCCCTAAAAATGTCACCAGCGTTTTTGACGCGAATAACGCGGATTGGCAATGGAACGCGGGAGTATTAACCATTCAGGTTTCCAGCGTGTATATTCATAGCGCGGTGGTGGTGGAGAAGTAATAAAACAAGAGACGTACCATGAACGTCCCGGCTATGGTATTTTTCATTGAATTAAAGATTATGCCGATTGTAGAGACGCACGGCCGTGCGTCTCTACCATTGTTATTAACTTTAAACTCGGTTTATTTCCCAAACTTTATTGTTCCGAATCGTGCGGTTTCTATTTTCGCCTCACTTGGTACATCGGAGACCAAACCGGTGGATTTATCGTGCCAATACAGACGCATGGCGCGGTTGGTTCCGGATGGGTCGGAGAATATTACACCGACGATTCCCTGCAGGGATGGCATGGTGTTCAGGTCGATTCCTAATTCTGTCAGTGGTATGGTTACCAATACACTGTAGCCGTTTATACCGCGCGCGCTTTGCACCTTAACATTTGGAGCCAGACGCACCACATCAAATGCCTGCGCGTTTGACGCGTTGTTGCCCACCATATAAGTGAATGGATTTTCTTTCGCCGGAGCTTTTTTCTGCCAGTATATAGCGGTGTCTTTACCCGCCATCGGTGCTGTTAACAGGCGGATATCACCGCGTCCCGGCACGGTAAGTTTAAGATCGACACAGTCGCCACCGATGAACTCATGGGTATATCGTGCTTCGCCATTTTTCCACGGACTGTTGTCATTAACCTGGAATAATACAGCCATATTAGCGCCATCATGCATTAACGCACCGCGCCACCACTGGCTGTTATTGCCAAGTTCGCGAACGGTGAAATCGCTAACGCCGGCTATCATCGGTTCATTTTGTGGCATATCAGGATCTACCGGTTTGGTGGGCAATGTTGTTACCTTCGCCACCGTCAGTTCTTCCGGTTCCAAACCCATCTTTTTACGGCGTTCAGCAACCATCTTAACACCTTCCTGAATCTGCGCGTCAGTAAGATCAAATGTTATAACGCGTTTCTGGCAACTTTCCAATCCCTGCACTTCCATAATGCGGTAAGACGGCCCACCCAACTGTACCAGCAATTTACCTTTTGAATCGCGCCAGATAAAACCGCCAAAACTTTCCTGACCGATAAAAGTTTCATCCAGAGTGACATCACCCTTGGAATCCTGGCAGATGGCGGATAAGAAGATTCCATCCATTGTCATAAGGAACCATTCGCCACGATCACCGGCAAGTGCGGTAATACTGCCGACATTGGGGACATCTTCCACCACCCCATTGGTGCGGAATGGCGCAATTAGCAGACCGCGTTGTGCTGCCGGCGCATCGTGTCTTCCGTATGGATTCGGATATTTACCCTTATGTCCATCCACCGTGTTAAAGGCGATACCATTTGATATATTACCTTTCATATCCATGGCAACGGTGCCGGTGGATCCCTGGGCGGCAAGGTCTGATGGAATCTGGTTTTTAGGGATTTCCGGGTTAGCAAAGTCATAAATTGGTACACCGGTCTTTGATAATCCCTTAAGCCGATAGATAAGATAATCATTGGTTATAAATGTCATATCCGGACGACACCATCCCGCACTCCAATAATGGACACGACCTTTAAACCCAACAGTCACTTCACCCGGGTCTTCAACGCCGTTTTCATTCAGATCGCTCCAACCTTTACCGGGACTTTCAACATTTCTATTCCCTTCTCTTTTTGAACCGGGATATGTTACCCGTACAACAATTTTGAATACTTTACTCTTTTTATCGCGTTTGGCAATTATAAATTGACTGCCAGACCCACCATTGTATCCGGGCAGGGTGACCGCATAGTCATACCCCTGATAGTTGTAGATAAAACCGCGACCCGGGTATAACGCCGGATGCCAGTAAAGTGGTTTTTCCTGTGTTGGACGTACCAGCGGATTTGCCTTGGGGTCCATCTGAAATTCGATTCCATGAACGATGAAACGGGTAGAATCGCCGGGGATGGCAAAGGCCGACATTGCGCCATAATCCGCGCCACCCCAGAAAGATTTTAACAGTTTACCTTTGGTTGTCCAGCAGGTTATTCTGCGTGATGACGCGCTTCCTTCCGCAACCCACAACCTTCCGGTCTGGTCAATATCCACCCCAAGTGGCTTGGTGAAATCAGTTTCAATAAACTTGCCGGCAGGACGGTCTTTATCCGGATACGAATTACCAATAGCCTTTTGTTTTTTACCGGTAGCATTAAAAACAAGCACCTGGTTAGTGGCACGTTCGCTGATGGCAATCTGTTTTTCATCCATACTTATACCGATACGCATCGGCTTTACCAACCCCTTAATTTCACAAACGGTTGATATTGCCTGACCATCGACGGATAAAATTACCACCTTACCATCAGACTGCAGACCATACATTTTACCGTTACGGGTTTTAATTGCTACCAGACTGCCGGCATCAAGATTCGCCTCAATAGTGCCTACTTCCGGTTCTAACCGATACATTGTTTTACCCGGCATTAACACAAATACTTTACCAGCAAAGTTTGCTATGGAACTATTAATCGGTATGCTGATATCAGTTGAACTACCTTTTAACAGTGTGATATTCGGGCTTTTATTCTCATCAGTAAACGGAATTATCTGTCCATCTAACAACCGCAAACGCCGGACAATAACATGGCCAAAATATGCTTCGGCAGAAATTGTGTATGCGTATTGGTCACCAATGGTAACATCATAAATTTCGTTCTTATCTGACCATATGATATATCCATCCGGGGTGATACGAATTAAACCGGAACCACCTTCGGTACCGGTGAACCCAATCATGGTGATATCTCCCTGAGTAGCCACCGAGGTAGGATTACCATGGTTGGAACCCCACAATTTTGTCCCTTTTTCCGTTGCCCATGGCGGGGTGGCAGCATTATACAGACTGTTTGATATCTTCAGAGATACCGGTTTATGGTCTACAATAACGGCCGTATATTTACCCGGTGCAACCGGTTTGCCATTGTCATCCATACCATCCCAATAATCAGTTATTGCACCTTTTTCCCGTGGGAATTGTCCGAATAAATTACGCACCCGCAAACCATCTGCGTTATCAATGGCAATGGTAACATCGCGATTTTCAGCAAGGTCATATTTTATAGGAACAACACCGGTGGTGCTGTAATCTTCAAACTGTTTTAATCTTTGCGCGTGCAATGCTATCTGGTCAGCAGTTATGCCTAATTTTCCTTTGTCACTGATAACCGCTTTGCCCCAACCACTGCGGGCACGAAACATAAAGATACGATTAACCTTTTCATCTTTAATACCATCAGCAAGGCGATGAATCATCCCGGTTCCGTCAGCATTGCCCCACATTGATTCTATGCCAAAGGTGAAGGATTCGCCGGGTTTAAGTGGCTGTGCGTTTGTGCGGCAATATGTCCACGGCCAGAACGCTTCCACGTTATAACCTTTACCATCATCCCAGGTTCTAAAGGCGATGCTCCCACCCTCTTTATCCATGGTATTGCCATATTTTTCCGCCTGGTCGGGACGGTCTTTACCGGTATCATCAAAAGGTGGATTTGCCTTGAAACCACCATGTTTCACCAGCATATATGGTTTAGCTTCCGGGGTGGAATAAAACATATTTATATGCATCTGGTGTTCGTCCGGGGTGCGGTCGTCAAATATTACGCGACCCTGATAACAGTCTGCACGCCAACTTTTATCGAAATCTTTGCCTTTTGTCTGGTTCTGCATTGGCGATTTGTCGTTATAACGCGCCAGAAAATATACCCCCTTGTCGTCATACATCAAATGGACCCAAACGCTCATTTTGCGAGCGACTATCGGGTCATTATAACACCACACACCGGCAGACAAATCCCAATCATCCGTTTTACCATCAATAACAACCTTGCCGGGTGCCGGAACAACTGTCATCTTTGAATTAAAAGACATTGTGCGTCCATCATCCGGAGTATCCGCAGCAATTACACTGACGATACCACACAGGGACATTGCAATAATGCTGACAAACAACATCATTTTGCCAAAGGTTCTCTTTTTGCGTGCCATTTATTTTTACCTCGCGAATATAAATTAATCGGACGGATTGGACACATCAGGCAAATCAGTCCGATTATTTGATTGATTTTTAAAATATGTAATTCATACAGGCAATTGCGAAACCTGTTTTTCAAATGTTTAAATTGCGGGTTCCCAAGGCCCCACCCCTCAATCCCCTCCCCGAGGAGAGGGGAAGAACGTCAATCAGGGACTGACACCGAGTGACGAAGTCAGGAAGGTGTCAGTCACATCTGGTTTAGGCTTTTGCGAAAACTATTTTTAAATGTTTAAATTGCGGGTTTGTGGTAAGCGAAAACCACCCCGACCTTCGGCCACCCCTCCTTGCCAAGGAGGGGAACTTATAATGAAGGTTTTAATTATTACAAAAAACATTATATTATCAACTTTCTACATAACTCCCCTCCTTGGCAAGGAGGGGGTAGGGGGTGGTTTGGTTTATGCAATTGTCTGAATTATTCGTAATTCGTAATTAATAATTACTTAGAGAACTGCCATTTTCCCCATAATTGCGGGGTCAGCATTGCTTCTGATGGTACGTCGGCGGTTATACCGGTGGCTTTATTTGCCCAGTATACCCTTTGCATGGTTTGGAAACCGTTTCCGCGTAACAGGCCGATATCGCCCTTTATTATCATTCCCGGTTCAACCTTCAACCCGAGGGTATCCAACGGTATTGAGAATTCGTAATTAGTAGCGTCTGCTGCCAATTGCAGTTTTTCACTGACGGTGTCAACACGGTCAATATTAATTGTGCGCCATGGCGATGAAAAAGGTACTGGCTCTTTTGTTCCGGGAACAACCGGGCGGTACAGTAATGCCAGTGGTTTATTTTTCACCATAGTCACCAATAGACGCAGGTCGCCTTCCACCGGATTAACACGTTTGTCATCTGCCTTTGAATTTGTGCCTAACATAATGTCCAGACCACCACCGGTTTTAAATGGCGCAATTGACATTTCACCGGAGTTAGCCAGCATATTAACATCGGCATTCCGTATCGCGACATATAATCTGTCGCCGGATATCGCAACCGCACCGGTAACGTCGTATGGTTTGCTGTTGCTGTTAAAATATGCTGCAACACCGCGTTTGTCGATAGAAACCCATTCCGCGCCTTTCCAATCGTCAAGTTTACCGTCCACAACTGGCGCGGTATCCATTTTGCCGACCTTTAATATCCCCAGTCCCTGACTTTGCTGGCGGGTTGATTCGCGTTTCAACAGATAATCCTGTGCGCTTTTCAATTCAACATCGGTAATTTTAATTTCAGAGTTTGGCAAGCGAATTATGCTATCCAGTCCATCTAGCCGCACCAGGCTGACACGACTGCCATCCATTATATATACATTGCCATCAGCAGTTTGTGAAATGGTTGGCCAGAAGTTTTCATCGCTGCAGGAGATATCATTCATCAACATTCCGCGTTTGGCAATTGGCATAGACCATGACCGACCAATCCGGACATCGCGGAAAATGGTGGAAACAAATAACCCGTCACTGGTGAAGAGATACATATTTCCCTGGTTGCTGTTAACACACCACATCGGCCCGGCATCGCCACCACGAGGGGTGAAAATGCCACCTAATAAACGGGTTGTTCCTATCAGTTCACCCGGGAATTCTGGTGCCGGTGATTCATGTGAGGCGTGCAGACCCGGCCACAATGACGGGTAAGACCAACTTGCTTTGCCATCTTTATTTACCCCGCACAGCGATTGTGGTGCGTAAGGTTTTGGCGCCACGGTAATCACCGTCCAACCCTTGCCGTCTACCAATGTCTGGTCGCCGCCGGAACTTGCCGGGTTATTTACATCTTTCGCCAATATCTCACCGGCGTTGATATCATAAATTGGTGTGCCTTTTACGGTAAATTTCACCGGAGCAAATCTGGTGGCGTTGCCACCATAACGGGAGTTAAGAATAGATAAGTCAGACATAACTGTCATACCGCCACTGCCGACTTTCGTTAAAGTTACTTCATCTACCTGTATCTGGCCATCATCGTTTGAATCCGACCATACGAAAGATGCCTGGTTGCGCCAGTAATCGCCTTTTAAATCAATTCCTTCCGGCCATTTCGGTTTGAAGGTATCACCTTTTAATATTCCCCAATCATTGGCGCGTCCCATTGCCGCAACCGGCACCGCAATGCCATTGCGGTCGGCCCATATCATGGTTAAGCCAGTGCCGCCAACCGGATTGCCGCTGTAGCAATTAGTGTAATAGCGTTTGCCATTAAAGTATAACGACGCGTCAGGGTAACCATTGGCATACGCGCCATCCGGCAGTTTTAAATCGTCTGCTTCCGGACGATAATATACTGTTTCCAGCATATCGGTGCCTTTATCCCAGTCCAACTTAAATTGCATACCATGATAATAGAATTTTGTCTTATCTTTTGAATCCAACATACCGCCGCCGCCATATTCTGACGGGCCGTAAAACGCCTTGATAAACTTGCCATCCAGCGTCCATACACTTACACGTTTAGGCTGGTAATCGGTCTCGGTAACCCACAACTGATCTTTTTCGTCAACCGCAATTCCGTTAGGGTTATTCATATGCTGCGGGTCATACGGACCAGCTTTCGGCGCGCCGGGATGCCCGATGCTACGAAGAACTGCGCCATCCGCGGAAAACACCTTCACCTGGTGACTGGCACCGGCGGTGGCGATGTATATATTGCCTTTGGAGTCTAAAGTTAAATGTTTCGGATCGTCTAAACCTTTATCTACCACAACAATTGGCGCTGCCAGTTTCATATTGTCGGCCATGGCGGGAACACTGTAACGTTGCAATGTATTCCCCACCAGCACTAATAAATTACCCTGGGCGTCAAAAACAACACCGCGCGGATCTTCAACCGACGAGTTGCCCAGCACTTTGCCAGCCTTCACATCAACAAACAGCAGTTGTTTCAGCTTTGGCAGACTGCAAACCATCAGACCGTTGTAAACTGCTATCCCGTTTAGCGACGCGACATCTTTCGACGCGAATGCATATTTCACCACTTGTTTGTCACCGCCATTGGTAAGTGCAGTTAAGCGCAATTCCTGTTCCCAGGCGGAACCGACATACGCGTATTGACCGGCAACAGCATTTGGGCCGGCATCGCGGGCAAGGAAAGGTGCGGCAGTCCAGTTTCCGCCAACCCAACCACGTCCACCAACTTTTTTGCCATCCATATCTACCCAGGCCAGACCATGGCCACCTTCAGATACATAACTTCCCAGATATACCAGCGGTTTTCCACCCGGTGCTTTATCACCCGGCACAAACAACGCGCTGCTGGGAGCGGTATGGTTGGTCAACCATCCACCGGTATTATCCGCGGTCATCCATGCCGGTGACCCACCGTTGTATAATGAAAATTCATAACGCACATCAATATTTTTTCTGGTTATACCGCGCACACGATATGTCGCCGGCAATACAAATTTGCCAGGCGTGCTGTAAATACCATGCGACGCTGCCAGGGTGTCACGTCCCAAATCATCCATGGCATCCCACCACACTGTGTTTTCACCAGCGGGGAATGGCGTCTCGCTTACCAGGTTGCGAACACGTTTTCCGTCAGCATCCTCAATAACCAGTGTCACAATTCCGACTTCCTTCAGGGTGAACTTCACCGGAATAGGCGGGTGCATTTCGGCAGCAACAGTTGCGACAGGGAGAATTGCGGAATCAAGTTTTGCATCCTGCAATGATTGCAACGCAAATAATTCGCCAAGCCAAACGCGTTTGCCATCTCTGGTATTCTTATTCAAATGCGGGTGACTTTCCGCGGTAACTTTGATTAATTTCAGGCGAATAGCCCGGGTGGTAACAACCTGGTCAAAACCCATCCAGTTTACGCCCAATGCCCGTGGATATTGATTTTCTAACTTGTCGAATATTTTAATGGTTTTCCAGGCATCTTCCCCAGCCTCTTTCGGGTGAACATCTGCCGGACCATCATATGACTGTGCTTCACATGCGCCAAAACCTGCCCACAACGCGTTTAAACCGCTGATTGATACCGGTTTTGACCACACCAACATCACCCATTCCGGGTGCTCCGGCGATATTACAAACTCGCTGCCATTTGAGTTATTTTCCCATGCACCCCAGGTACCATCGTTGCTTTCATTGTTAATTTTTGCGGATGCGTCAATCTTTGCGCTAACCCCGGCAATCGCCTGTGGCGCGACATTTGCCACCCGGTCTGCCAACAGATAAATGCCACCAAGCCAGCCGTTGTATGTTTTGTCCGCCAGGTCAGCAGTATGCGCAAATCGCAATGCCCGGGTTTCGGTCTTCGCCGGCAATACCCATATAGCATATCCCTCGCCACCAACTTCACTGGTGGTTATCTTACCATTGTTAATGCGTTGTGCCGGTATCCACTGTTTATCATCCGACATATCGCCGGGGTAGACCGCGTCAGCCTTTAAAACGCTGAGGATTCCCCCACCACGCACCAAAATTGAACCGGTTAACACCGGTGCGGTGAAACCAATGCGCATATATCTGGTATCAGGCGTCTTAGTCTCGCCAAATCTCACCCCATCCCACTGCGGTTGGCTATCCTTTGTCCAAACCACGTGACGTGGCCCGTCATTAACTGTCATTGGCGACTCCTTGCCATCAACAAACTGCGCAAATGCTGCCGGGTCAAGATTGCTCAGCGACAATGTCGTTACAAACGAAGTCTTAACATCAGCAGATTTCACCGGTATCTGGATAAACCAGCAAAGCACCAGTAACAAAGGAAGAAAATTACCAGGTTTCATAACAACACCTCATTAAAAAATAGAGTTAGAGTATATACTGTTTACTTTGACACTGTGGGGGAAGATTTTGTGTGCTAACATAAAATGCTAAACAAAATTCACAATGCTAAACGCGTTTAATAATTTTACCTGAATGCATTTATGATGTCAATATTGGGGTGATATTATTTAACCACGAAATACACGAAAGGCACGAAAAAAATATATATGTGTAATTTCAAGTGATGATTAATAACAGATACAAGTTTAATTTTCTGGAATTTTTTTTAAAAAATACAAGCCAACTTTAGGGGTAACATCTTAATAGTGTAATCTAAATATCACATATTCTTAGGAAAATCTTTTTCATCTCCTCGTATAAGAATAGTAAAAGCCCATTTTATACCCAATATAAAACCTGATAAGAAAATAAACATTTGTCCTAAAAATAAAATTATTAAAACAATTAATCCAAGGGATTTTCCAAGAGTTAAACTATAATTATTTATACATCTTATTATCACTGTGAAAAGCTAATAAGTTATAGGAACAGTTAATCCAGCGTAAAAGAATGATCCAAAAATGGCATAAAGAAAAAACCTATACGTTGACGCCAATATTTTGCACTTCTTTTAGGTTTAACTATAACATCTATTTCAGGTTTAGTTTTTTTAGTTTAAGGTTTAGCCAAAATGGCTTTTTCATAATACTATTTCCTAATTGATGACTATTTTTATTTTATATTTTTACTAAATTTTGAGAGTTTAAATAAATGCTCGTTATGCATTTACTTTTTATATTCTATAAACTTAATTTTAGATATGGGAATCCAAATATTACAATATTCAGTTTTTAGGTATATTGTAAATGGTGTGGAAAACTTTATTTGACCGGTTTCATTTCTATCAACAATATAAACAACACAATTACCTATAGGTGGTGATAGTATAATCCACAATAATATTATCATCACAGATGGAATTAGAATTTTATAAATCATTTTCATTGTATTAATTTCCTTTTTAAACATAATATCTTCTTATTGCACATCGTCAATTTACAAATTAAC
The DNA here is from genome assembly GCA_964573385.1 of uncultured bacterium. Taxonomy (GTDB): domain Bacteria; phylum Armatimonadota; class Hebobacteria; order CAIYQO01; family CAIYQO01; genus JBAXQQ01. The sequence continues at coordinate 6,569 of CAZNLA010000030.1, read as the reverse complement.
ATATTTCCTATGCATCTAATGCTATAGTAGTTAAAATTTTATTTCTGTTAGAAATTATTCTGGACGCAAAAAACGATGCAATTGATGACATAAATATACAAATGATAGTTGCAGGATACCATATAATATTAATACTTATAATTGCAATCATCCAAAATAAAATAAATAACGGTGACAATAAATAACTGTATCTATTTTGATACAAGATTATGCCAACTACAATTCCATTTAAAGTAGACAATACCGGATTTATGATATACATACTATGAAACATAATGTTGTTCAAAGATAATGATAAATTCATCAATGAATCATTACTATTTTCGTATTTAATGTAATTCACCGGCATCATCGACAAAACATAAAAATACACATAACCCATTATACCAAATAATACTGGATATAGAACTAAACAAATAACACCACATACTATTATTTTTTTCATTTAAATACCCTTTAACAATAATTACATCTATAAAAAAGTAAATGCTTACTTATAAATCTTCTGCGTAAATAATATTATTATGTTAATATATCTGTCAATGGAAATATGACAGTTAGTTGATATTCAGTATATTTAGCAGTTTAAAATGTTTGTCATTATACATAATCCTAACCCCAAAAGAATTGGACAAGTTTTCGGTCTATGGGTAATGAATGCCTTGGAAAGGCATTTTAATGATTAATCCCGGGCGTCAGCCTCACCATTATACACATTTTATCATCAGAAAAAATAATGTGTGATTTAAACCAACCCCAGCGGGGTTGTATATTTATAGAACATGATTTCGTATAGTAAAACCGACCCCAGCGCGGGTCGCATATAACATAGCAGATTGTCGGTAATTATATGCGAGCCGCGCTGGGGTCGAGAATATATGATGAATTATTATCTACAAATATTGAAATCAGTTGAAGTCGATTCTATTTCGAGTATAAGTTAAAAGACATGTATATAAAAATCCTGACTTTTTTTGTACGAATTTGGGTGCTAACAGCCCAATTATTTAACCACAAAGAAGCACAGAGTTTAGCACAAAGGAACACAGAGAAAATCTACAAAGTTGTTATTACCTTATTCATTAAAAAACTTTGTGTTACTCTGTATATTACTCTGAGTAACTCTGTGGTTAAGCAAATGGCAAATAGTAAGTCATGTTTTAATTACTTTGCCATTCACCATTTTACAACTACTGCTGTAATCAGTATAATTTTGGTTAATCGGTAAAACACGCTGCTATTAAAGGATGAATCATGTTGAATTTTAATGAAAATATAAAAATAATACTGTTGACATCTCTTGTGCTTATAATGGGAGGAACAGTTGTTATGGTTGATGCCGCACCGACCTTGAATTATTTGCTGCGTTCTGTACCGGCACCGTCAACTGTTAAGTTGAATCATGATTTAAGCAGTTGGGACTGTAGTGGTGCAATTGTGATGGCAGATAATATACAAAAACCACTGCATATTGTCCGGGTAACATCAATGTATGACAAAACAAGTTTATACCTGGCATTTGAATTTAAAGATTCAACCCCAATGACAAACCATGTTGACCCAAAGACATCTGTTGGCATGTCATGGTGTGGCGACACCGTACAATTGCGTTTTAATACCAGTCAGGATTTGGATGACAGGCCGCTAAATGCCATTAATCTGGTTCATATTGACGGGTATTGGTTTACCGAAGGGAAACAAGCCGTTTCTTATGTGGTTTACGCGGATATGACCCCGGGTGGAAAGTCAGTAAAATCGATAGAACAGGCTGTCGGCAAAGGTATTGAAATGAGTTTCCGTCCGGATGCTGATGGCAAGGGTTATCTGCAGATTATGAAGATAGACTGGAAAATATTGCGGCCGGAAGGTGAGGCGTATAGAGCCGGAGACTCAATGCGGTTGGGAATTGAGGCGATGTGGGGAATAACCAAATGTGGCCAACAGGCAGCAGAAAGGGTGGTTGATTTGCTGAACCCCAAACGTCCGGAACGGGAGATGTTTTGGGCAAACTCACCAGCATATGGCAAATTGGAATTAATGACCAAAGGAAAAGTTGAACCATGTGAAACGGCATTGATGTGGCAATCACTGGTAGAAAAATATGAACAGTTGCAAAAAGAGATAAAAACGGCGCCAGTTACCCCACCGGTAGAGACAAAGCCAGTAGAAAAAGCGCCAAACCGACCATGTCTGGAAGAAAAAGATGAAGTACAGGAATTACTGAACAAATGGTATGCGGAAGGAACCGCGGCGGGGAATGCCGGGGATTTTTATGATAACCGCGACCGCGACCACGCGGCGATACAAATGTCATTATACCCACAGTTACAACGGGTGGCATACACCGCAAAACAAAAAGCGAAAAATGAGGATTACGCGTTGTTCCTGGGGGTATTGCCCCATGTGACATTTGGCAATTCATCCACCGCGTCACAACCGGAACGTGGCGGATGCAACCCGCGCCACGCAATGACAAAACAGACCAGCATGTCAAAACTATATAAACAATATCGCGGCAACAACCTTTATGTATATCCCGCGCACCATGACTATCTGCCCGGGCATAACGGACAGGGATTTTATGGCGATTTGTTGCCAATTAATAGCCTTTATACACTGTTATCAAAAGGGTCTTCCGGAAGCGATATACCATTTCTTAACGCTTTTATTCACACCACCGCGGCTTTTCAACCAGAAACAAAAGCGATTCTGCTAAAAAAAGGACTGCTGATACCTACATTGCAGGCCCTTCTGCGCACCGGTAATAGCCAGGTTGCGGTGCCAGAAGATTATTTCACCGGTAAGGCAAATCCGGCAGTTTTCATCAGCGACCAAATAAACGAATTAAAGATAGTCAAAATGGCGCACGCCATGGCACCCAAAGATATTTTGCCGTTGCCAATAATAAAAGTGACAAAAGAAGACCGCGTTAAACCGGGAATTAACGCACCAAAAGATGTGCCAACAGAAAAATTATGCGATACGCCATGTGTTATCGGTCGCGTCTTTAGACGTTGGGACCGCACCTTGCACATGACAGTCAGTGCGGCAGACAGTTACGACTGGTTACACCGACCTGTTAAATATCGCTGGACATTATTGCAGGGAAACCCGAAACTGGTTACTATTGAACCATCAAAAGATGGTAAAAAAGCCAAACTTGCCATCAACTGGCATGACCGTTTTCCTGTTGAACCGGACAGTTCTATAGATACCAATCGGGTTGATATCGGCGTATTTGCCAGCACCGGTGAAGGGTGGTCCGCACCTGCAATTATCAGCATATATTGCCCCGACAATGAACTGCGCACCTATGACCAGCAGAACCGACTAATTGACATCCATTATGCCGCAGGTGATACAAAAATAGGGTATGACACCCAGGCATTATTACCGGCGGAAGGCGTACCACCATACCAGATACGCAACTGGAAGGCATTGGTTGATTGCATTAATGGCGAAGGCAGCGGTTTAGCAAATGAATTATTAAAACGCAGATATAACCCTAAAGACAGCATGATAATTACTGATGCATGTCAGAAAATGACTAAAATCTTTGACAAATTAAAAGCCGCAAGAGAAGCAAACCCACCCGGCAGCCTGAATATGCGGTGGATTACCGAACGTAATGACGCGATAACCAGCAGCCAACCATTACTTAAACCGTTAGATATTATTAATGTGTCAGTTAAGAACCTTTTTGAAGAGTTCCTTAACGAATGGATAAACGACCCGGAGTTTTACACCAAAAATTATCTGAAAATTGAAGCAGAAGCTGCGAAACCCGGACCAAGGCCTGGTGAAGAACTAACGAAAGCCCGCCAGCGACTGTTAGATTTAGGCATCTATAAGGCAAAACCAGCCGGCGGGTGGGAACTGCACTCAATCTGCACCGGAAGCAAACCAGTATCAGAACGACTGACTAAATACGAACGATTGGAAATTGAACGATTTCATCTTATTTTGTTAAACAAAGTTTTACTGCCGGGGATACTGGTGCGGGAATACAAAACAAATTATGTAGACTTTCGCATAAGTAAATCAACCGCAAAATGGATGATTTTTGAATATGAAAACAATTCCACCACCCCGAAAAAAATCCATACCATAAAAACAGATGAAGATAAAGCACCACTGCCATTAGAAGACCCATAAAATCACATTGTTAATACCTTTGTTATAAAAATATTCACCACAAAAGAACACAGGGAACACAAAGATTCTTAAAAAAACTTCCTCTGTGGTCATTGTGTTCTTTTGTGGTAAAAACTGAAAACTGAAAACTGAAAACCATTTTCCATCCATCGACGCACCACCCGAAATACATTACACTATTCCTGGTTAAACTGGTTATAGTGAAATGAGGTTGTGGGTTATGGCAACGTCGAAATATATTACAACTGTTACATTGACAGAATACCTGGGGGTGGATTGGCACAGTCACCCGGTTTCATTTAAATTGCCAATTAAGTTACCAGCAAATACACCGGTGGTGATACATGATCGAGGTGCTGATGTCACTATCCCCGGACAGATAGATACCGACGGCAAGGTATGGTTCATCGACGAACTCCCGGCTTATCAGAGCATTAATTATGACATCCTGCTTGCAGAAGATATATCCGGTGAGATTACCGTCATTGAAGATATTACGGCGGGTAAATACCGGCTTTCTTCCGGAAAACTAATTATGGCGGTGCCTATTGTTGATATGCGGGATGTTGCCGGGGTAGACGCGCCTGCGCCTATATGCTGGCTATCCGGACCGGAAGGGATTCAACGTGGACAGGGAGTTTGGAATGTCACCGGTAAAGTTGTAGACGTTAAATCCACCATTATTGCCAGCGGACCGGTATATGCCGAAGCACTGATAACCTATAAATTTGCGGACGGCAGCGATTACGCCATCATCTGGCGGTTATACGCGGGTGCATCGGTGGTATTGGCGGCAGAAGAAAAAACAGTAAATGACAACGGTGTCTGGTTATTCGATATATATCCGCAATTCAATCCTGACATAGCGCATATCCGTCAGAATGACAAAGGAATTTGGCCGCTTAATTATACCGAAGACGAACATATCTGCCGGCATATTTATTGCAACCACTGGGATTTGTACCAGGATTTCAAGGAAATGTCGTTTGTATATCACCGTGAAGGCGGAGCAGACGGGGACGCAATAGGTGTTTTCCCAGTTGATGGCCAGCATTGGGAAAACGTCACCAGCAATATCATCTCACTTGATACCGTAATCAATCCATCAGTACGTTATAGTTTTTCGCTGACCCCGGGCAGGCGCGAATTCGGGTTATTTATTGTGCCACTTCAGGACACAAGTCGCGGAACTATCTCCCCCACTGACGGCATCGGCGCGTATATCATTCGCAACCGATGGTCATTCGTCCGCCTGAATGATGTGAAAGATATGACATTATCATGGGACGAACCAGCAGCATTAATAAATCTATATGCCACCCCGGAACAATTTGACGTATTGGTATCGCGGGTAAAAACAGAACCGGATTATTATGGCGAAATAGCGAAAACAAGCGCGTTATTCACCGATGATGCCGATGTTATCGGGCAACGAAAAGTGGCATTCTTCGCGGATTTATACCGGATGCGCGATAACGCCATTATACTTGGCCCAAACGATGGCAATTGCAACCCGGTAATGAACCGCGCCATTATACACTTGCCACTTGATTTAGCTATCCTGCAAATGCGCGGGGCAATAACCGCTGAAGAAAATCAACGTGCCAGGGCTATCATGGCATTTCTCGCCTATTTCACCGCCCGAGAAGATTATGACTTTGCGCGCCGCGCATTGCTACCCGATAGTCATCCTGACGAAATAATGAGCATTTATAAAGGGATGCGCGCGGAAAATATGAGCGTGGATTGCTGGGTTGGCGTCGGATTAATCGGGTTAGCCTTCCAAAATCACCCGGAATCGAATAACTGGCGGCAGATGAGCCTGCTACTTTTTCAACAGACCATGGATACACTGGTGGCGGAATGTGGCGCGTGGTGCGAAGGTTGGGGTTATTATCGCTGGTCGCTACATTTATTGTTGCATTATGCCCATGTCATGCGCAACTCTGGAATAAACCTGTTTGAAAATCCACAGTTTAAATCGCTACTGTATTTCGCGGTAAAAGCAATTGGTCCGCGTAGTCTGGCATATAATGGCAAACGCATCACCCCCGGATTCGGCAGTTATGGTGAAAGCACCAATTTCAGCGGATGCGGATTCAGTTATATTATGGCACTTGCCGCCGCCGGTTACAGTTCTACCGACATAGACTTTGCCGGTGAAATGATGTGGGCATATCATGAAATGGGAGAAGGACCACTGCAGGATAATGTCGGTCTGCAAAAGCATGATCAGGAAATAATCAGCCTTTTCACCGATTATACATTACCTGTAGTCGCACCAAAACTAAACAGTAGCGGTTGCCCGGGTTTTGGCGCGATTATGCGCAACCAACACGAAAACGGACGCGAAACGTATCTGATTACCCGCGCGTCATCGGCCTGGCCACACGGACACGCCCACGGCGGCAGTT